>NZ_JBEXOP010000002.1:0-213508 GCF_040611575.1 Streptomyces sp. NPDC006610 | reverse complement strand
GCGGGGGGGGGGGGGGGGGGGGCCGGGGGGCGGGGGGGGGGGGCGGGGCGGCGCGCGGGCGCGCCGCGCGCCCCCCGGCCCGCCCCCCCCCCCCCCCCCCCACGGCCGTCACCGCCGCCCGATCCGCAGGAACGTGACCGAGTTCGCCGGGAAGGTGTACGTGAACCGGTCCGCGACCCCGTCGAAGGTGGACGTCACCGGCGTCACCGGGGTGTCCGTCTCGGTGTTCGTCTCGTCGGGGGCGGCGGCCAGAGTGGTGACGCGGGCGCGGGGGGCGACCCGGGCGCCGCCGAGGTCGACGGCCGTACGGGCCGCCGCGGACTGGGCGTTGACGACCTTCACGATGAGGTCGCCGGTGGCCTCGTCCTCGGTGACGACCTGGCGGAACGGCTCGGCCGGCTTGTCGTCGGTGAAGCTGCCCCATTCCCGGCCGTCGAGGTAGAGGGTGACCTGGCGGCCGCGCACCTTGACGTCGATGTCGTAGGCGCGGCCGGTCTCGATCGACCCGGGCTTCGAGATCAGCGTCGACTTGCCTCCGTCCACGGCCTGCTCGACGGCGGAGCTGGTGTTGTTCCAGCCGCCGAGGTTCCACCAGTAGTAGTTGCCGGTGTCCTTGACTCCGAAGGCGACCAGGAAGCCCTCGTTGCCGGACTTCTTGGTGGCTCTGACGTGCAGGTCGTAGTCGTGCCAGGCGGGGTCGCCGGCCGTGATCAGGGTGTTCTCCGCGGCGGCGTCGGTCTGCACCAGCTCTCCGCTCTGGACGGTCCAGGCGCCCGTGCCGCCGTGCGTCCACCGCGAGGCGTCGCCGGAGAAGTCGTCCCGGAACAGCTCGGCGCCGTCGGCGGCGGTGACCCGCACGTCGTCGTAGGCGGCGCTGGTCGCCCAGGTGGACAGGCCGATCGCGCCGGAGATCGGGCCACTCACGTCCGGTGTGGTGGTGGCCGTCGAGGGGACGACGCGATCGCCGGTGTTGTTCATGAACAGCTTCTGGACCTCGTAGTTGGCCGAGCCCCAGGACGCGCGGTTGTTGAACCAGATCATGTCCGGGCGCCACTGCACGTAGTCCTCGTTGGCCAGCAGCGGCGCGTAGGAGGCCAGCTCGACGACGTCGGCGTTGCGCTCGAGGCCGGTCATGAACGCGGCCTCGGCCAGGGCGTTCTTCCAGGCGTTGCCCTGGGAGGCGTACTCGCCGAGGAAGACCTTCGGGCCCTGCCGGTCGTAGGAGTCGTAGCGGTCGTTGTTCTGGAGGAACCACTGGGGGCTGTTGTAGTAGTGCTCGTCGACCATGTCGACGCCGTCGGCGCGGTTGAGCTGCCAGAGGCGGTCGAAGGTCGTTCCGGTGTCGTCCGGGCCGGACTTGGAGACGAGCGTGATCTCGGGGTGCTCGGCCTCGATGGCGGTGCGGAACTTGCGGAAGCGCTCGAAGTACGCGTCCGGCAGGTTCTCCTCGTTGCCGACGCCGAGGTGGGTGAGTCCGAAGGGCCTGGGGTGTCCCATCCGGGCGCGCAGCCCGCCCCACTCGGAGGTCACCGGGCCGTTGGCGAACTCGATGAGGTCGAGGGTGTCCTGGATGTGCCGCCGCAGCAGCGCCTCGTCGTCGGTGGCCCGGTTCTGGCCGCAGCCGGTGACCAGCGCGGGGACGACGGGCAGCGGCATGGCGCCGACGTCCTCGGCGAAGCGGAAGTACTCGTAGTAGCCGAGGCCGTAACTCTGGTTGTAGCCCCAGAAGTTGGCGTTGGTGGCGCGCTGTTCGACCGGGCCGACGGTGTCCTTCCACTGGTAGGCCCGCTTGCGCTGCCAGCCGGAGGCCTCGCTGTAGTCCTCCATGGAGCCGGTGTTGACGATGCAGCCGCCGGGAAAGCGGACGAAGCCGGGCCTGAGCGCCTCGATCTTCTCGGCGAGGTCCCTGCGCAGGCCGCCCGGCTGGTTCTTGTAGGTGTCGCGCGGGAAGAGCGACACCATGTCGAGGGCGGCCGCCCGCGTCGCGGCGACGGTCAGCCGGCCGCGGCTGCTGGTGCGGGACGCGGTGAAGGTGGCGGTGTACTTGCGCCAGTCGCCGCGTACGGCCACCTGACGGGCGCCGGCCAGGCTGCCCGCGGCGTCGCGCAGGGAGACGGTGAGGGTGGTGCCGGAGGCGGCGCGGGCCCACACCGAGAAGTCGTAGCGCTTGCCCGCCTCGACCCGGATGCCGGTGTTGTAGCCGGAGTTCGTCACGGCCGAACCGGCGCCGAGGGAGAGGTAGTTGCGGTTGCGCTCGCCCAGCCGTCCGGCGTCGTTCAGGACCTCCGCGGCGCCGTCGGCCGACCAGGAGGTCAGCGGGGTGTAGCCGGCGTTGTCCGCCGTGGAGTACTCGAAGGAGCGGTTCTGCACCAGCTCGGCGTACAGCCCGCCGTCGGCGGCGCGGTTGATGTCCTCGAAGAAGACGCCGTACATCGTGTCGGCGATCGCCGGACCGGTGGCGTCCGGGTCGACGGTGATCGCGTAGTCGGCGACGGGCTCGGCGTGCGCGGGGGCGGGCAGAAGGGCGGTGGCCGTCAGGAGGGCGGTCGCGGTGAGACCGGTTCTCCAGCGGTTGCGCGTGCGTGACATGGAAGCTCCGCGGCTCGGGAGGAGTTCTCGATGCGTTCGAGATGTCGGACATTGGTCAGCACTTCGAACGGCAAGATAGGGAGGGGGCGGAGACGCGTCAATGGTTCGCACAGGGGCGGACGGGAACGGACAGGACGGAGAGCGGCAGGGGATGGGCGAGTTCTGGCCAGTGGTGGATGTGCTGGGGTATCTCGCCGGGCGCTGGCGGGTGGAGCGGGATGTGCGGGATCTGGCGAGCGGGGATGCCGGGCGCTTCGACGGCACGACGGAATTCGGCCATCTCGTCGAGCCCGGAGACGGGCTGCTGCACCGGGAGTCCGGCGTCTTCGTCTGGCGGGGCGTCGCCCGGCCCGCCGAGCGGACGCTGCGCTTTCTGCCGGGCCCGGCGCCCGGGACGGCCGACGTGCGGTTCGCGGACGGGCGGCCGTTCCACGACCTGGACCTCGCCTCGGGGCGGCACGTCGCCGACCATCCCTGCGCGGCCGACCTCTACCGGGGCGAGTTCACCGTCCGGGACGCGGATCGCTGGCGCTCGGTGTGGCGGGTGCGCGGCCCGGCGAAGGACCTGGTGCTGACGACCGGCTACACGCGCGTGGACTGAGCGAACCCCGCGTCGAAGCGGAGGTTCCAGCGTCCGGCGCGGCCGGTGACCGTGGTCGTGGACAGCGGGCGGACGTCGAGGTTCCAGTAGGTGGCGGGCGGCGCCTTCAGGGCGTAGACCAGGGCCGCGCGGATCACCGCGGGCTCGGCCACGGCGACGATCCAGCCGGCGTCGCCGTCGAGCGGCCGCGTGTCGAGCCAGCCGCCGACCCGGCCGATGAACGCCAGCAGCGACTCACCGCCGTGCGGCGTCGAGCGCGGGTCGGCGAGCCAGGCGTCCACCGCCTCGGGCTCGCGCGCCATCGCCTCGCCCAGGGTCAGCCCGCGCCACCGGCCCATGTCGCAGTCGCGCAGGGCGAGCTGGACCAGCGGCGCGTACCCGAGGGCGTCGCCGGTCGCGCGGCTGCGGGGCGTGGGCGAGCAGTAGCGCAGCTCGGCCGCCGCGAGCGGCAGAAGAGCCCGGGCGGCGAGCTGCACCTCGTCCCAGCCGGCCTGGTCCAGCGGCCGGTCGTCCTGGAAGCGCTCCGCGAGCAGCGGGGAACTGCGGGCGGCGGCGACGAACGTGACCCCAAGTGCCATGCGGGGATCGTGGGCCCGGAAAGAGCACAGGTCAAGGGGTGTTACCCGGGGGTTACTCAGGGTCGCCGGACTTCACCGGCCGGCCTCCTGATCGAAGACCAGGGCCATCCAGTGTTCGGGGTGATCGAGGGGCGCGAACCCGATCTTCTCGTACACCCCGTGGGCGTCGTGCGTGGCCAGCATGAGCCGCTTGAGCCCGTACTGCCGCAGGTGCTCGCGCACGGCGGTGACCATGGCCGTGCCGATGCCCTCGCCGCGCACGCCCGGATCGACGTAGACGTCGCACAGCCAGGCGAAGGTGGCACGGTCCGTGACGACGCGGGCGTACGCCACCTGCTCGCCCGTCGTGGTGTCGTACACCCCGAAGTTGAGCGAGCCCTCGATGGCCCGGTCCTGCTTCTCGCGCGTGCGCCCCAGCGCCCAGTAGGCGTCGCCCGACAGCCAGCGGTGCACCCGCCCGGCGTCGATCCGGCCGGCGTCCGCCGATATCTCGTATCCCTCGGCAAGCTCGGTCATGGGGGCAGGCTAGGGGGTGACATCGCCCTCCCGGCCGAGAGGGCCGCGGCGCCTGCCGCGAAGCCCCGGCCGGAAGGGGTCACCGCGCCTCCTCCGGAGTCCCGCCCAGGCGAAGCGCGGTGCCTCGCAACCCCCGCCGGAGGGACCACCGCACCCCTTCACAGCCCTCACCGGAAGCGCCACCGCACCACCCCGCCTCGGCGGCCCGGCCAGGAAGGCGCACGCACCCCTCCGGAGCCGGCCCGGAGGGCTCACGGCACCTCCTCCGGAGTCCGGCCCGGAGGGCTCACCGACCCCCGCACCCCCACCGGAACGGTTCACAGCACCTCGTCGCAGGCCGCCCTGAGTCGGCGCACCCCCTCGGTGATCTCCCCCGCCCCCGCGACGGCCGCGAAGCTCAGCCGGACGTGTCCGGCCGGGGGCTCGGCGCTGAAGTACGGCCGGCCCGGGGCGAGCGCGACGCCCGCGCGCAGGGCCGCCGCGGTCAGCGCCGGCTCGTCGGCTCCGTCGGGCAGCCGCAGCCACAGGTGATAGCCGCCGGACGGAACGTGCGGCAGGGCCAGTTCGGGCAGCCGCAGCCGCAGCGCGGCCGTCATCGCCTCGCGCCGCGCCCGCAGCTCCGCGGCGATGGCCCGCAGATGCCGCGGCCACGCCGGCGAGCCCACCAGTTCCAGCGCCGCCTCCTGGAGCGGCCGGGGCACGAAGAAGGTGTCGACGACCTGGATGGCCCGCAGCCGCTCCAGCACCGGCCCGCGCGCGGCGAGGGCGCTGACCCGGAAGCTGGGCGAGGCGGCCTTGGTGAGCGAGCCGACGTGCACCACGACGCCGTCGGGGTCGTCGGCGGCGAGCGGACGCGGCAACGGCGGCGCGTCCTCGTGCACGAGCCGCCGTACGAAGTCGTCCTCCACGACGAACGCGCCGGCCTCCCGCGCGATGCGCAGCACCTCACCGCGTCGCTCGGGGGCGAGCACCGCGCCGGTCGGGTTCTGGAACAGCGGCTGGCAGACGAAGACCCGGGCGCCGCTGGCGCGGAAGGCGTCGGCGAGCAGGTCGGGGCGCACCCCGTCCGGGTCGACCGGCACCGGGACCGGGCGCAGGCCCGCGGCGCGGGCGATGGCCAGCATGCCCGGGTAGGTGGGCGACTCGACCAGAACGGGCGCGCCGGGCGGGGCGAGCGCGCGCAGGGCGGTGGTCAGCGCGGACTGGCCGCCGGCGGCGATCAGGACCTCGGCGGCGGTGACGGTGTCGCCGATGCCGCGCGCGAACCACTCGCGCAGTTCCGGCAGCCCGTCCATGGGCGGTCTGCCCCAGGCGCCGGGGCGGCGGCCCGCACGGGAGAGGGCCGCGGCCATCGCCCGCTCCGGCTGCAGGGAGGGGTGCAGATAGCCGCCGTTGAACTCGATCACGCCGGGCGGCGGTGCGGCCAGTGAGGCGAGCACACCCGAGGCGTCCACCGAGCGCGGTACGTGTTCGCCGGCCGTGGCGGCGCTGAGGGCGACCTCCTGCCAGGAGGTGTCGCCGGTGGCGGGCCAACCGGTGCGGGGCCGGGCCCGGAAGGCGCCGGCGCCGGGCCGGGTCACGACCAGGCCCTCGGCGGCCAGTTGCGCGAGGGCACGGGAGACCGTCACCGGGCTCACCCGGAACCGTTCGACCAGGGCGCGACTCGACGGCAGCTTTCCACCAGGAGAGTAGCGGTCGAGCTCTCTCCGCAGCTGGTTCACCAGATCGCTCACGCTGCTACGCTCTTGCATGAGAATACAGAGTAGCGCTACCGCACCGACCCGGATAGCGGTCGACAGTCCGCCGACGGCCGCGTTCGGCACCCTCCAGGCCGCCCTCGGCGTCGTCGCCTTCTCCCTCACCTTCCCCGCGACCGCCTGGGGCCTCGAAGGCTTCGGGCCCTGGTCGCTCGTCGCCGTGCGCAGCGTGCTCGCGGCGCTGATCGCGGGCGGCTGCCTGCTGGCCCTGCGCGTCCCGCTGCCCGCCCGGAGCCACTGGCCGGGCCTCGCGGTGGTCGCCCTGGGGGTGGTGTTCGGCTTCCCGCTGCTGACCACGCTCGCGCTGCGGACGTCGACCACCGCGCACGCCGCCGTCGTGGTCGGACTGCTGCCGCTGACGACCGCCCTGCTGTCCGCCCTGCGGGTCGGCGCCCGCCCCTCGCGCACGTTCTGGGCGGCTGCCCTCGCCGGGGCGGCGGCGGTGCTGGCGTTCACGGTGACGCAGAGCGGCGGCGCGGTGAGCACCGCCGACCTGTATCTCTTCGCCGCGCTGCTGGTGTGCGCGGCCGGCTACACCGAGGGCGGGCGGCTGGCCCGGGTGATGCCGGGCTGGCAGGTGATCGGCTGGGCGCTCGTGCTGTGCCTGCCGCTGTCGCTGCCCGCCGCCGCGGTGGCGCTGGCGTACGAGCCGGTCGCGCTGACCGCCCACAGCGTGACGGGGCTGCTGTGGGTCGCGGCGGGCTCGCAGTTCCTCGGTCTGGTCGTCTGGTACCGGGGCATGGCGGCCGTCGGCATCCCCAAGGCCAGCCAGTTGCAGTTGGCCCAGCCCCTGCTCACACTGGTGTGGTCGGTGCTGCTGCTGGGCGAGCACCTGACGGTGGCCGCCCCGCTGACGGCCGCGGCGGTGCTGGTGTGCATCGCCGTCACCCAGCGGGCGCGCGGCTGAGCGCAGTGCGGTCACCGATCCGCACACGCACACGGTGAGGAGGCCCCAGATGCACGCAAGCGTGGGCGACCAGCTTGTCCAGCACGGCAGGGTGGTCGGTCAGCACGACAAGGTCGGCGAGATCGTCGAGGTGATGGGCCGCGGGGGCACTCCGCCCTACCGCGTCCGCTTCCAGGACGGTCACGAGGGCGTGTGCTCGCCCGGCCCCGACACCGAGATCCGCCACCGGGAGACGACGACCGGGACGGGGCAGTACACGAGCGGGCCGTAGGCGGGGTGAACGGCCGGGCCCGGGAGGCGGTTCAGCTCGGGGCCGGCGCCGGCTGCCGGTAGTGGTCGGCGACGACCCGCGCCATCGCCCCGTACGGATCGGCCGCGACCTCCTTGGCGGCGAAGAAGACGTGCCCCTCCACCTCGGGGTGGCGGCGCGCGAGCGTCAGATGCCGGGACAGCTCCGCCGGGTCGTGCCAGCCCGCGGGCTGCGCCGGATCGCCCGCCCGGTACAGCGCCTCCCCGAGGTACAGGCGGGTCCCGGTGCCCCGGGCGACGGCGGCCCACCAGGGCAGCAGCACGGCGTAGTCGGCGGCGGCGTTGCCGACGTGCCAGTACAGCTGCGGGCAGACGTAGTCGATCCAGTTCTCCCGCACCCACTTCCTGGTGTCCGCGTACAGGTCGTCGTACGTCTGCAGGGCCCGGGTGTCGGAGCCGCGCGGGTCGGTGGAGGCGTTGCGCCAGACCCCGAAGGGGCTGATCCCGAAGCGGGCGGCGGGCCGGACCGCCCTGATGCCGGAGGCCACGGTCCGGATCAGCCGGTCGATGTTGTCCCGCCGCCAGTCGCCGCGGGTGGCGAAGGCCCCGCCGTGGGCGTCGTAGGCCTCGTCGTCGTCGAAGGTCTGGCCGGCGATCGGATACGGGTAGAAGTAGTCGTCGAAGTGGACGGCGTCGACCGGGTACGTGCGCACCGCGTCGAGGATCGCCTCCCGCACGAAGGCGCGGACCTCGGGCAGGCCGGGGTTGTAGTAGAGCTTGCCGCCGTACGGGACGGTCCACTCGGGGTGGAGGCGGGCCGGGTGAGTGGGGGTGAGCCGGGTCGGGTCGGTGTGCACGGCGACCCGCAGCGGATTGAACCAGGCGTGCAGCCGCAGCCCGCGCGCGTGCGCCTCGGCGACGGCGGTGCCCAGCGGATCCCAGCCCGGGTCCCCGCCCTGGGTGCCGGTGAGGTATTCCGACCAGGGCTCGTGCGGCGAGGGCCACAGCGCGTCGGCCGTCGGCCGCACCTGGAGGATCACCGTGTTCAGCCGCCGCCGCACCGCCGTGTCCAGGTGGGCGATCAGCTCGGCCCGCTGCCGGGCCGCGGTCAGCCCCGGCCGGGAGGGCCAGTCCCGGTTGGTCACGGTCGCCACCCACATGCCGCGCATCTCGGCCGCCGCCCGGGGCCGCCCGGGCCCGGCGGCGGACGCGCCACTCGCGGTCGTCACGGTCGACAGCGCGGCCAGCGCGAACGCCCGCCGGGTCATCCGTCCCATGCACACCCCCATACGCTCGGCATCCGCTCGGTCACGGATGGTTCGGGGACCCAGAATGCCCGACGCGACGCCGACGGAACCCCCGCGGAATGCCGACCCCCGCGATCGATCATCGATACTTGGGAGTAACGTGCTCGAACGGAGCAGGCACGAGCAGGCGCCGAAACCCGGCGGACCTGTCCGCGGATCAGCGAAGGGGACGATGTGACCGACATCCCAGCGGGAGACATCGAGCGCGTCGGAGTGGTGGGCTGCGGCCAGATGGGTGCGGGCATCGCCGAGGTGTGCGCCCGTGCCGGACTGGACGTCAAGGTCGCCGAGACCACCGGCGAGGCCCTGGAGATCGGCCGCACCCGGCTGTTCAACTCCTTGGCCAAGGCCGCCGAGCGCGGCAAGATCAGCGAGGCCGAGCGGGACGCGACGCAGGCCCGGCTGAGCTTCACCACCGACCTCGGCGAGTTCGCCGACCGCGATCTGGTGATCGAGGCCGTGGTCGAGAACGAGCAGGTCAAGACCGAGATCTTCCAGGTGCTCGACCAGGTCGTGACGCGCCCGGACGCGATTCTCGCCTCCAACACCTCCTCCATCCCGCTGGTGAAGCTGGCGGTCGCCACCTCGCGCCCCGACCGGGTCATCGGCATCCACTTCTTCAACCCGGCCCCGGTGCAGAAGCTCGTCGAGCTGATCCCGGCGCTGACCACCTCGGAGGGCACGCTCGCACGGGCGCAGCTGTTCACCGAGAAGATCCTCGGCAAGCACGCCATCCGCGCCCAGGACCGCTCCGGCTTCGTGGTCAACGCGCTGCTGATCCCCTACCTCCTCTCCGCGATCCGGATGTTCGAGACGGGCATCGCCAGCCGCGAGGACATCGACAACGGCATGGAGCTGGGCTGCGCCCACCCGATGGGCCCGCTGAAGCTGTCCGACCTGATCGGCCTGGACACCGTCGCCTCCGTCGCGCAGAGCATGTACGACGAATTCAAGGAGCCGCTGTACGCCGCTCCCCCGCTGCTGCAGCGGATGGTGGACGCGGGGCGGCTGGGGCGCAAGAGCGGGTCGGGGTTCTACACGTACGGCTGACAGCCGATCACATGGCCGATTACTGACCGTCAGATTCCGGCCGGACAGGGCCCGGCGCCGGAAACGGCGCCGGGCCCGCCGCTTTCACTCCCCGTGTGCGCTCCGGGCCCGCATATGCCCTTCGCACACGCTCCCCGCGCACCCACCAGGGCGGTTGACTCATCATGCCCATGCAAGCAGTTGAGCCGAGCACGGAAAGGAGCGGTCAGTGACCGCCGAGCCCGAGCACACCGTCGCCCTGGGAGAACTCGCAGAGTTACGTCGCCGCCTCGATGTGGCGTACGCGCGCGTCGAGGGCGGGCTGGCGCTGCTCTCCCATCGCACCGAGGAGACCGCCAAGGAACTGGACGAGCTGAACGCGCGGCTGACCGCGCTGGAGCACGCCCGCTGGCCGCTGCCGTCGCTGGCGGCTCTCACCGCCGTGGGCGCGCTGATCGTGGCGGTGTGGCAGGCGCTGGGCCGGTGACGTGCCGGGGCGGGACGTCCTGGCCGAGCCGGAGATGGTGCAGCAGGAGCAGGGCGGCGGCCATGTTGGCGGCCGGGACCTCGCCGCGGGCCACCAGGTCGGGGACCACCTTGAGGGGGACCCACTCCCGGCGGTCCGACTCGAAGGCGTCCACGGGGTGTCCGGTGTACTCGCCCTCCTCGGCCCAGTAGATGTGGTGGCGGGCGTCGGTGAGGCCGTTGGACGGCTCCACGCTCATCAGATGACGCAGGGGCCCCGGTCGCCAGCCGGTCTCCTCCTCCAGCTCCCGGGCGGCGGCGACGGCGACGTCCTCGCCGTCCTCCACCACGCCGGCGGCTAACTCCCAGCCCCAGCTGTCGGTGATGAAGCGGTGCCGCCACAGGAGCAGCACCTCGTTGGCCTCGTTCACCACTGTGGCCACGGCGACGGGCCGCAGCCTGATCAGGAAGTGGTCCAGACGCCGGCCGTCCGGGAGCGCCACGTCTGCGAGATTGACGCTGAACCAGCGGTTTTCATACACAGTTTGTTCGTTCCGTTTCGTCCACTGCACGGTTCTGCCACCTTCCGACGGGTAAGGGGCAATATCGCAGCAGGGGCAGTCCGGTAGCAGACGTGGACGGGCGGTCACAGGGGCACGCGCAGCGCTCCGTCGATGAGTTCGGCGGCCTCGGCGGTGCCCGCGCCGCCGCTGCGCACCAGGTTCTCGCGGACCGCCCGGAGTCTGTCCCGCATCCGCTGCGACTCCATCCCGCGGGCCTGCTCGGCCATCTGGACGGCGATGACCACGGCCTTGTCGGCGTTGCCCCGGCGCAGTTCCACGGTGCTGAGCATGGCGAGCCGGTGCACCCGGCCGCGGTCGTGCGCCGGGTTGTCGACGGCCGCCTCGGCATGCTCCCTTGCGGCGGCCAGCTCGCCGAGGCTCAGCAGCGCCTCCGCCACTTGGACGTTGACGAGGCCGGGCTGCACATAGCCGGTCTCGTCGGGTTCGTGTCCGCGCCGGATGCGCTCGGCGGCCTGCTCGGCCCGGCGGATGCAGGACAGCGCGCTCGTGCCGTCGCCGAGGTGGGCGTACGCCTTGGCCTGCATCGCGTACAGGTCGGAGGCGAGGGCGGGGGTGATGTGGCGGCCCGCGGTGCGCAGCGCGGCCTCGGCGAAGGCGACGGCCTGCCGGTACTCCCGCATGAACAGGGACTGGTTGACCAGCAGGGCGATCACGTACGCGCCGAGCCCCCGGTCGCCGCTGGCCTTGGCCAGGCGCAGGGCCTGGTGGAAGTAGCGCTGGGCGAGGCCGTGCGCGTCGGAGTCGTAGGCGCAGATGCCGGCGATGGCCACCAGGCCGCCGGTGGCGCGGTGCAGCTGGCGGCCGGTGGCGTCGGTGTAGCCGCCGCGCAGCAGCGGAGCGGCCTCGGCGTTGAGGAAGCCGACGATCCGGGAGCGGGTCGCCACGCCGCCTGCCTTGCGGTACAGCTGCTCGTAGTGGGCGCGGGCAGCGCGCAGCATGTCCAGGTCGGCCGGGGTGACCCGGTGCCGGCCGCCGCGGGAGACGTCCACGTCCTCGGGCGGGTTCTCCCACTCCCACACCGGCATCACGGCGGGCGTGCCGGTGACGGCGGGGGCGCCGAGGAGGTGCGGCCGCTGCTGTTCGTCGGAGCGCCACAGGGCGGTGGCCCGCTCCACGAAGCCGGACAGGGAGGTGGGGGCGGCGCCGCCGGGTTCGCCGGGGACGCCGAGGCCGATGTCGTCCAGGGTGACGGACCGGTGCAGCCGGGCGGCGAGCACCTCGCAGATCAGATCGGGGACCTGGCCACGCGGGCGCTGGCCCTTCAGCCAGCGGGCCACGGCGGTGTGTTCGTAGCGCAGAGCGAGTCCGCGCGCCCGACCGGCCTGGTTCACGTGCGCCGCGAGCCCGGCGTGCGAGACTCCCGCCTCGTCCAGGATCGCGTCGAGCAGGGTGTTGGGCTGCATGGTGAGGGCCCCCTGGTGACTCGGGTGCCCGACAGCGTAGTGCGTCCGGATTCACACGGGGTGTGAACGGAATGCCCGCATCCGTACCGTGCGCGCACTGTCGCGGACCGTGACCGGCCGGTTGACTGGAGTACCTCGCAAGAGGCCGGCGGGCCGCCGGCTCCCCCTCGTACAGACGGCGGCCCCCACCAGGTCCACCCGCCCCGCCGCCTGCCCGACACTCCGTGGCGGGGCGGGTGGCGAGCCGGCCGGTACGCCCGTCAGGGGCGCGCGAGAGACGCGATCGGCCGGCCGCTGTCCGCGGCCGGCCGATGCGCGCACTCCTGCGGCGGTCAGCCCCGCAGCGCCGCCCCGGTGCGCTCGGCGGCCAGGGCCACGGCCGCGTCACGGGCGGCCGACGCCTCGTCGACCGTCAGCGTCCGGTCCCCGGCGCGGAAGCGGAGCGCGTACGCCAGCGACTTCCTGCCCTCGCCCAGCTGCTGCGCGTTCTCGTACACGTCGAACAGGCGGATGGACTCCAGCAGTTCGCCCGCGCCCTCGCGCAGCGCCGCCTCGACCTGCGCGGCCGGCACCGGACGGTCCACGACGAGCGCGACGTCCTGCGTGGCCACCGGGAAGCCGGAGATGCGCGGCGCCTGCGGAGTGTCGTCGCCGGCCCGCCCCACGGCGTCCAGGTCCAGCTCCATCGCGCAGGTGCGCTCGGGCAGGCCCAGCGCCTTCAGCACGCGCGGGTGCAGCTCGCCGGCGTGGCCCACGACCCGCTCGGCGCCGTCGGCGACGACCGCCAGCTCGGCGCAGCGGCCCGGGTGCCAGGGCCCGTAGCGGCCCTTGCGGACGACGAGTTCGGCGCCCGCCTCCCGGGCGACCGTGCGGGCCGCCTCGACGGCGTCGGCCCAGTCGCCGGGACGGCCCGGGCCCCACCAGCCGGCCTGCTCGCGGGCGCCCGCGAGGACGACGGCGACATGGCGCGGCTGCTCGGGCAGCGCGGCGTCGAGGCGGGCGATCTCCTCGTCGGTCGGACGCCGGTCCACCGGCAGCTGCACGGCGGCGACCTGCTCGGCGCGCGGCCGGAAGACCAGGCCGGTCTCGAACAGCGCCAGGTCGTGCGAGCCCCGCCCGTCGTTGCGCCGCAGCGCGCCGAGCAGACCCGGCAGCAGCGACGTGCGCAGCGCGGGCTCCTCGTCGTTGAGCGGGTTGACCAGCTTGACCACCCGGCGGGCCGGGTCGTCGGCGTCGAGGCCGAGCTGGTCGAAGACCTGCTCGGCGACGAACGGGTAGTTCGGCGCCTCGACGTAGCCGGCTCCGGCCAGTGCCCGGCCGACCCGGCGGTGCAGCCGCTGCCGGCGGGTCAGACCGCGGCCGGCGGGGGGCTTGGGCAGCGTGGAGGGCAGGTTCTCGTAGCCCTCCAGCCGGATGACCTCCTCGGCGAGGTCGTTCGGCTCCATGAGGTCGGGCCGCCAGGAGGGGACGGTGACGGTCAGCTCGTCCGACCCCTGGACGTCGCAGCCGATCTCCTGGAGCCGGCGTACGACGGTCTCGCGGCCGTAGGTGACGCCGGCGACCTTGTCGGGGTGGTCGGCCGGGACGGTGATGGTGTGCGGCGCGGAGGGCGCGACGACCTCGGTGACGCCCGCCTCGGCGGTGCCGCCGGCGAGCAGCACGAGCAGGTCGACGGTGCGCTGCGCCGCGGCGGAGGCGGCCTGCGGGTCGACGCCGCGCTCGTAGCGGCGGGACGCCTCGGACGACAGCTTGTGCCGGCGTGCCGTGCGGGCGATGGACACGGCGTCGAAGTGCGCGGCCTCGATGACGACGTCGGTGGTGCCGCCCTCGGCGTCGTGGTCGGCGATCTCGGTGTTGGCGCCGCCCATGACGCCCGCGAGCCCGATGGGTCCGCGCTCGTCGGTGATGACCAGGTCCTCGGCGTGCAGCGTGCGCGTCACGCCGTCCAGGGTGGTGAGCTTCTCGCCCTCCTCGGCCCGGCGCACGCCGATCGCGCCCTGGACGAGGGAGCGGTCGTAGGCGTGCAGGGGCTGGCCCAGCTCCATCATCACGTAGTTGGTGACGTCGACGGCGAGGGAGATCGGGCGCATGCCGACCTTCTGGAGCCGGCGCTGGAGCCAGATCGGGGAGCGGGCCTCGGGGCGCAGTCCGCTGACCGTGCGGGCGGTGAAGCGGTCGCAGGCGAGCGGCTCGGAGACCTCGACGGGGTAGCCGTGGGCGTTGGGCGCGGGCACGTCGAGCAGGGCCGGGTCGCGCAGCGGCAGGCCGTAGGCGATGGCGGTCTCGCGGGCGACGCCGCGGATGGACAGGCAGTCGCCGCGGTTGGCGGTGACGGCGATGTCGAGGACCTCGTCGACCAGTTCGAGCAGTTCGACGGCGTCCCGGCCGACCTCGGTCTCGGGCGGCAGCACGATGATGCCCTTGCTGCCGTCGTCGCCCATGCCCAGCTCGTCGCTGGAGCAGATCATGCCGTGCGAGACCTTGCCGTAGGTCTTGCGGGCGGCGATGGCGAAGCCGCCGGGGAGTTCGGCGCCCGGCAGGACGACGACGACCTTGTCGCCGACGGAGAAGTTGCGGGCGCCGCAGACGATCTCCTGCGGCTCGCCGGTGCCGTTGGCGGTGCCGACGTCGACCGTGCAGAAGCGGATCGGCTTCTTGAAGCCCTCCAGCTCCTCGATGGTCAGCACCTGGCCGACGACCAGGGGGCCCTTGAGGTCGGCGCCGAGCTGTTCGACGGTCTCGACCTCCAGACCGGCCGAAATGAGTTTGGCCTGGACGTCACGGCCGGTTTCGGTCGCCGGCAGGTCGACGTACTCCCGCAGCCAGGAAAGCGGGACCCGCATCAGATCTCCATCCCGAAGGGCCGGGTGAACCGGACGTCACCCTCGACCATGTCTCGCATGTCATCGACGTTGTGGCGGAACATCAGCATCCGCTCGATGCCGAACCCGAAGGCGAAGCCGCTGTACTTCTCCGGGTCGACTCCGCAGGCGCGCAGCACGCGCGGGTTGACCATGCCGCAGCCGCCGAGCTCGATCCAGCCCTCGGAGGAGCAGGTGCGGCAGGGCCGGTCCGGGTTGCCGACGGACTCGCCGCGGCAGACGTAGCAGACCATGTCCATCTCGGCGGACGGCTCGGTGAAGGGGAAGAAGTTGGGCCGCAGCCGGGTCTTCATGTCCTCGCCGAACAGGGACTGGACCATGTGGTCCAGGGTGCCCTTGAGGTCCGCCATGGTCAGGCCCTCGTCGATGGCGAGCAGCTCGACCTGGTGGAAGACCGGGGTGTGGGTGGCGTCCAGCTCGTCGGTGCGGTAGACGCGGCCGGGGCAGATCACGTAGACCGGCAGCTCGCGTCCGAGCAGGGAGCGGATCTGGACGGGCGAGGTGTGGGTGCGCAGCACCACGCCGGAGTCGCCGCCGCCGTCGGGACCCTGCACGAAGAAGGTGTCGGCCTCGCCGCGGGCGGGGTGGTCGGGGCCGATGTTGAGGGCGTCGAAGTTGAACCACTCGGCCTCGGCCTCGGGGCCCTCGGCGACCTCGTAGCCCATGGCGACGAAGACGTCCTCGATGCGCTCGGAGAGCGTGGTCAGCGGGTGGCGGGCGCCGGCCGGCACACGGTCGTACGGCAGGGTGACGTCCACGTCCTCCTCGACCAGTACCCGGGCGTCCCGCTCGGCCTCCAGCTCCGCCTGGCGGGCCGCGAGGGCCTTGTTGACGGCGCCCCGGGCCTGGCCGACGCGCTTGCCGGCGTCCGCCTTGGCGTGCGGGGGCAGGGCGCCGATCTCGCGGTTGGCCAGTGCCAGCGGTGAGGCGCCGCCGGTGTGGGCGACCTTCGCCTCCTGGAGCGCGTCGAGGGAATCCGCGGCGGCGAAGGCGGCGAGCGCCTCGTCCCGCATGCGCTCGATCTCTTCCGGTTTCAACGCCTCGACCTCGACAGGGTCGTACGACTTATTCGGTGCCGACATCTCTTCCCGTGCTTCCGATTGGCTGGCTGAAGGTCCCCGTCAGCGACTCAGGAGGCCGTTTCACGGGACGCAAAGGTGCCAAAGGCCGAGTCTAACGGGGTGGGGCTGGACGAATGCGCCCGTGGCCGTCAGGCGAGATACGCCGGAGCGGCCACGGGCAACGTAAATCGGAACTCGGCGCCGCCGCCGGGGGCGCGGCCGACCGTGATGGTGCCGCCGTGGGCCTCGACGATGCCCTTGACGATGTACAGCCCGAGGCCGGTGCCGCCGCGCTTGCTGCCCCGCCAGAAGCGGGTGAAGACGCGGTTCATGGACTCCTCCGGGATGCCGGCGCCCTCGTCGCTCACGGTGACCGACGTCGCGGCGTCCTCCCCTTCGCGGGGGGACGGGGCGGGCGTGACGTCGATGGTGACGGTTCCCTCGCCGTGCCGCACCGCATTTTCGATGAGGTTGCTGAGCACCTGGTCGATCTTGTCGGGGTCGGCCCACAGGGCGGGCAGGGGCTGCTGGATGCGCAGCAGGAACCGGTCGGCGGGCAGCCCGGCGGCGACGTAGGCCTGGATGTGGCGGCCGACGGCGGCGCCGATGTCGACGGGCTGGCGGCGCACCTCCAGGCGTCCGGAGTCGATGCGGGAGATGTCGAGCAGTTCGGCGATGAGCCGGGTGACCCGGTCGGCGTCGGCGTCGACCGTCTCCAGCATCAGCCGCTTCTGGTCGTCGGTGAACCGCTCCCACTTGGCGAGCAGGGTGGCGGTGAAGCCCTTGACGGAGGTGAGCGGGGAGCGCAGTTCGTGGGCGACGGTGGCGATCAGCTCGGCGTGGCTGCGCTCGGTGCGGCGGCGGGCCTCGGTGTCGCGCAGGCAGACGACGACGCGGGTCACCGGGCCGAGGGGGGCCGTGCGGATGTAGCGCGCGGAGACCAGCACCTCACGGCCGCCGGGCAGCAGGAGGTTGCGCTCGGGCTGGCGGGTGCGGGTGGCGAGGCCGCCGTAGGGGTCGGTCAGCTGCCACCAGCGTCGGCCCTCCAGGTCCTCCAGGGGGAGCGCGGCGTCCAGCGGCTGTCCGAGGGCGCGGGCCGCGGGGACGGCGGTGATCCGCTCGGCGGCGGCGTTGAAGCGGACGACGCGGCCGTGCTCGTCGGCGACGACCAGCCCGTCGGGGAGGTCGTCCGGGTCGATGCCGGGCGCGGCGGATTCGCCGGTGCGGGGCGCGGGCGGACGCCGTACGTCCGGGCCTCCCGGTGCGCTGCTGGTGCCGACGCTCATCCCCGTGTCCCACCTCTCAGATGGCATGGGGGTACCCCCTGCTCAGACCGGTCCGAGAGCTCGGGGGCGTTTCCCCCGGGCTGGTCACCCTACTAGCTCTCGGTGACGGAGCGGCAGCCCGTGGCGGCGCGCTGTGCGCGGGCCGAGGCGTACAGACATACGGCCGCGGCGGTCGCGAGGTTCAGGCTCTCGGCCCTGCCGTGGATGGGGACGCGGACCACGGCGTCGGCGAGGGCGCGCGTCTCCTCGGGGAGCCCCCAGGCCTCGTTGCCGAAGACCCAGGCGGTGGGGCCGCCCATGGCGCCCTTGTCCAGCTCCTCGTCGAGATCGCGCTCCCCCGCGCCGTCGGCGGCGAGGATCCGCACGCCCGCCCTCCTGAGCCCGGCCACGGCGTGTTCGACGGGGACGCCGACGGCGACGGGCAGGTGGAAGAGGGAGCCGACGGAGGCGCGCACGGCCTTGGGGTTGTACAGGTCGACGGAGGCGTCGGTGAGGACGACGGCCTCGGCGCCGGCGGCGTCGGCGCAGCGCAGCACGGTGCCGGCGTTGCCGGGGTCGCGCACGTGGGCGAGGACGGCGACCAGCCTGGGCCGGGCGGCGAGGACGTCCTCGAAGGGCGTGTCCAGGAACCGGCAGACCCCGACCAGGCCCTGCGGGGTGACGGTGGTGGAGATGTCGGCGATGACCTGCTCGTCGGCCAGGTGGACGCGGGCGCCGGCGGCGCGTGCCGCGCCGATGACGTCGGCGTGCCGCTCGGCGGCCTCGACGGTGACGAACAGCTCCACGAGCGTGTCCGCGTGCCCGGCGGCCTCCCGTACGGCCTGCGGCCCCTCGGCGAGGAACAGCCGCTCCTTCCCCCGGAAGTTCCGCCGGGCCAGCCGGCGCGCGGCGGACACCCGGGGGGAACGGGGAGAGATCAGCTCGGGGAGGGCGGGGGGCATGCGATCCTTCACCTTCACAAGTAACTCGACGGCTGGTGCGGCGCGCCCCTCAGGGCGCGGGGCTGTATCCATGTACGGCTCCGCCGCGTGGGCGCGACCAGTCACAACCGGCCCCGCGGCCGAGAGACGGCAGTGGCGGACGGCAACGACAGGACCCGCAGGCTTCGTACCTGCGGGTCCCGTTACGTCGGCTCAGCAGCCCGTGCGGCGTCACGCGGCCTTCGGCGCGTTGACGTCGCTCGGCAGCGCCTTCTTGGCGACCTCGATCAGCGCGGCGAACGCGCCGGCGTCGTTGACGGCCAGCTCGGCCAGGATCTTGCGGTCCACCTCGACGTTGGCGGCCTTCAGACCCTGGATGAAGCGGTTGTAGGTCATGCCGTTGGCGCGGGCAGCGGCGTTGATGCGCTGGATCCACAGCTGACGGAAGTCGCCCTTGCGCTTCTTGCGGTCGTTGTAGTTGTAGACCAGCGAGTGGGTGACCTGCTCCTTGGCCTTGCGGTACAGGCGCGAACGCTGACCGCGGTAGCCGGAGGCCTGCTCGAGGATCGCCCGGCGCTTCTTGTGGGCGTTGACTGCCCGCTTGACGCGTGCCACTTGTTAACTCCTTGTAGCGGGGCCGTGGGTGTCCTCACACGGCCCGAAATCGATTGGGTCCCGGTCGAAGATCAGGCGCGGCGTACGCGCCCGACGTCACTTGCCGAGAAGCTTCTTGATCTTCGCGGCGTCGCCCGGGGCCATCTCGGCGTTGCCGGTGAGGCGACGCGTCACGCGGGACGACTTGTGCTCGAGCAGGTGGCGCTTGCCGGCGCGCTCACGGAGCACCTTGCCGGAGCCGGTGATCTTGAAGCGCTTGCTGGCACCGCTGTGCGACTTGTTCTTCGGCATAGCGCCGTTCTCTCCTCGTCAGTGGCGCTCCGGTGCCCGGTCGCGAGAACCGGGCACAGGTGGAGCGTCGCTCTTGTTTCGGATACTGCCTGGGACGGGTGTGTCCCCGGGGTCACGCCTCGGCGGACGCCTCGGCGGAAGCCTCGGCAGGCGCGTCGGCGTTCACGGCGTCCGTGTCCGCGGCGTTCTGCGAGCGGCCGGGGTTGGCCTTCGCCTCCGCCTTGCGGGCTTCCTGCGCCTGGCGAGCCTCGGCCATCGCCTCGGTCTTCTTCTTGTGCGGACCGAGAACCATGATCATGTTGCGGCCGTCCTGCTTCGGGTTCGACTCCACGAAACCGAGGTCCTGGACGTCCTCCGCGAGACGCTGCAGCAGCCGGTAGCCCAGCTCGGGCCGGGACTGCTCGCGACCACGGAACATGATCGTGATCTTGACCTTGTCGCCCTGCTTGAGGAACCGGACGACGTGACCCTTCTTGGTGTCATAGTCGTGCGGGTCGATCTTCGGCCGGAGCTTCATCTCCTTGATGACCGTGTGCGCCTGGTTCTTGCGCGCCTCACGGGCCTTCATGGCCGACTCGTACTTGAACTTCCCGTAGTCCATGAGCTTGCACACGGGCGGACGGGCGTTCGCCGCGACCTCGACCAGGTCCAGGTCGTACTCCTGCGCAAGCTCCAGTGCCTTGGCGAGTGGGACGATGCCCACCTGCTCGCCACTGGGACCGACAAGTCGCACCTCGGGAACGCGAATCCGGTCGTTGATGCGGGGCTCGGCGCTGATGGATCCTCCTCGGTAGCACCACGCGACGGTCTGGCGGACAGCCGCGTAACGTCTGTGTTCGTTAGACCTAACCGCGCCGAGACACGAAAAATGCCCCGGACGATCACAGGCGGGGCTCCTCGAACTACCGGAGCACCGCCGCGGGGATCGCGGGGCGCACTTTCGGGCGGATGGCCGCCACAAGGGACGGCACCGCCTGACCGGTGACCCGCCGCCCGGTGGGCGGTCGGGTGGGAGTTCGAAAGCCTCCACTTGTAGGTCGGGCTCGCGGGCCGTGAGGCATACGTGTCCGACCGGTCGTTACACAAGGTTAGCAGCTCGGCCAGGCGAGGGCTAACCGAGGCTGACTGGGGACCGGCGCCGCGGTGCCCCTATCGTGTCCGGCATGAGTGACTCCTCAGCCGACACGCCCGATTTCAACGAGATGACCCGCGACATCGCCGAGGTGCCCGCGGTCGAGGTGATCGTGACGGTCGCCGTCAATCTGATGAGCGCCGCCGCGGTGAAGCTCGGTCTCACCGAGGAGGGCGAGAAGCACAAGGACCTGGACGAGGCCCGCAAGCTGATCCACGCCCTCGCCGGTCTGATGGACGGGAGCGCGACCGAGATCAGCTCGTTCCACGCGGCGCCGCTGCGGGACGGCCTGAAGTCCCTGCAGCTGGCGTTCCGCGAGGCCTCCGTCGTCCCGGACGAGCCGGGGCAGGGGCCGGGCGAGAAGTACACCGGCCCGGTCTACGGCTGACGGGCCGGCGCCCGCTCACGACGACTTCACGTACAGGGGCTCGCCCGGAGGCGTGGTCCCGGCCGGCAGCAGTGCCAGGTCGAGGCCGCGCACCAGGCGGGCCCTGAGCGTTTCGTCGGCGGCGATGCGCCGGGCCACCGAGCGGGCGGCGTCGGCGGGGCTCGCGGCCGGGTCGAGGACGAGGGCGAGGGTGCCGTCGGCCTGTCCGGGGCCGAGGTGGGCGCGGACGACGCCGGGCTCGGCGGCCACCGCGGCCCGGACCGCCGCGAGCACCGCGGGGTCGGCGAGCGGATCGACCGTGGTCCGTCCCTCGGCGAGCGCCCGCAGGGCGGCCCCGGTCAGCTCGAACGGCACCGGCCCGGCCAGGTCCAGGACGACGGTGTCCGCCTTCTCGTGCGCCGCCGCGCGCAGCGCCTGGTGCAGCGGTACGGCCACGGGGCGGGCCCGCGGGTCCCAGCGGGCCAGCGACGCGGTGGAGGTGAAGGCGGGCAGCGCGGTCCGGCCGCCGGCTCTGAGGGTGGGGACGGCCATGTCGCTGGTCTTCTCGCGGCGCAGACCCTTCTCGTCCTCCTCCACCTCGCCGAGCACGGCGACGACGGGCACGAGCAGCCGGGCGCCCTCCAGCGCGCGCAGCACCGGCTCGACGGCGGTCCGGTCCTCGGCCCAGGCCGCGAGGGCGGCGCTCAGCGCGGGGTCGGCACGGCCGTCGTCGTCGGCGTAGCCCGGATCGGGGATGTTCTTGTTCGCCACGTCCCCGACCCTATCGGGGGCGGACGCGCGCGCCGGGGCCGGGCGGGTGGCGGTCCGGGCGTCAGAAGGCGTCGTACGCGCGCCGGCCCCGCCACAGCACGACGGCCGCGACCAGCAGGACCCCGCCGACGCTGCCCGCCAGGGGGGCCGCCCAGCCGGTGGCGTCGTCGGCGCGGTCGGGGGCCTCGGGGCCGGGGCCGAAGTACTCGTCGCCGTACGCCGCCGACCGCAGGCCCTGCGGCTTCAGGCCGGCCGCCCTCTCGATGGCGGCGGCCGGGTCGACGAAGCCGAAGCCGCGGGAGTCGTCGCGGCCGTCGGCCGGGGCGTTGCGGGCGGTGTCCTGGAGGAGCCGCTTGATCTGGGCCGGGGTCAGGCCCGGGTGGGCGGCCTTCACCAGGGCGACGGCGCCGGAGACGAAGGCGGCGGCGGCGCTGGTGCCCCAGCCCTCGTAGTACTTGCCGTCCGGGTCGGCGATGACGACGTCGACGCCGGGGGCGCTGACCGTGGCGTACCAGCGGCGGGTGGAGAAGGAGGCGCGGGTGCCGTAGCGGTCGACGGCGGTCGCGGCGATCACGCCGGGATAGGCGGCCGGGTAGGAGATGTGGTCGCCCTTCTCGCCGCCGTTGCCCGCGGAGGCGACGACGACGGCGCCCTTGCGCAGCGCGTACTGGACGGCCTCGTCCTCGGCGGGTTCGGGGTGGGCGGAGGCGGAGTCGTCGCCGAGGGAGAGGTTGATGACGTCGGCGCCCTGGTCGGCGGCCCAGCGGATGCCGTCGGCGAGCGCGTTGCCGCGGGTCTTGCGGGCCTTGGCGCGGGAGGGGTCGCCGTCCTCCAGGATCACCCGGACCGGGAGGATCCTCGCCTCGGGGGCGATGCCCATGACGCCGTCGGCGTTGCCGGCGCCGTGTCCGTGGCCGGCGATGATCCCGGCCATGGCGGTGCCGTGCCGGGCCCAGGCACGGTCGCCGCGGCGCGCTCCGAAGCCGACCATGTCCTTGGTGGGCAGGACGTTGCCGGCGAGGTCGGGGTGCCGGTCGTCCACGCCGGTGTCGAGGACGGCGACGGTGATGCCGGCGCCCCTGGTGGTCCGCCAGGCCTGCTCGGTGTGCATGGCCTCCAGGGACCACTGCTGGGCGCGGATGCCGTCGGCGTGGGCGGCGGTGGGCGGGACGAGGGCGAGGGAGGCGGCGAGCAGCCCGCTGAGCAGGGCGGCCCTCCGGGTCGTCGTGCGGCTCGGGCTCATGAGGGCTGCTCCGTGGCCGAGGTGATGTTCCTGCGCAGGCTGCGCTCCACCCGGTCGGCGAGGCCCTTGGCCTCGTGGCCGAGGCCCGCCTGGGCGGGGGCGGTGGTGGCGCCGGAGCGCATGGCCTCAGCGGCGGGCTGGGGGGCGTCGACGCGGCGGCCGTCGGCCCAGCCGGAGACGGCGTAGACGACGACGGGGGCCTCGGTGAGGACGGAGACCGTCCAGGAGGCGCGCTGGTCGTCGCCGAACGCGGCGGCCGGGGTGCCCTTCGCCGCGTACGGGCGGGGCATCAGGTCGGTGCGGCGGGCGAGGCCCTCGCGTTCGAACCGCCGGTCCAGCGAGCGCATCGCGGCGGCGTCGGCCTTGGTGAAGAGCAGGCCGACGGTGGTGACGTGGCTGCGGGTGGCGTCGGTGTAGGTGGCGCGCAGCAGGCGGGCGCAGCCGACCGGGGCGAGGGCCTTGCGCAGCAGCGGGTCGAAGGCGCCGGCGCAGCCGCTGTCGGGGGCGACGGCGATACGGGTCCAGGTGCGGTCGGCGCCGCCCGGGCCGGCGCCGGTGCCGGCCACGGTGGGCGGGAAGAGCTGGTCGACCGGGGCGCTGTGCCACAGGTCGGCGGCGGCCGCGAAATTCCCGCGGCCCCCGTCGCCGCCGGACCCGCCGACGAGCCAGCTTCCGGTGACGGCCCCGCCCATGAGCCCGAGGCCGAGCACGACGCAGACCCCGGCGGCGACGAGCCGGCCGTGCCGTCGCAGTGGCCGGTCGTCGTAGGCCTCGGGCTCTGCGAACCGGACGACGGGACGGACCGTTTCACCGGGCACGGACGGGGCGCTCCAGGACAAGGCGGGGCCGGGGGGCAGTGAGGGCACGGGAAGGGCGGGCGCGGGCTCGGCGGGGACGGGGCGCAGCCGCCGGGTCGTCCCGGTGGCCGCCTCGGGTGGCGGCGCGTCGCCGGTGCGGTGGGGTGGGGGCGCCCCGGCGGAGGGGGGCCGGGTGGTCCGGGTCGGTCCAGGTGCTCGGCCGCCGTCCGGCGCGGCGCCGGGTCCCGGATCGCCACCGGGGCGCCGGCCGTCGCGGCCGGCGGCGGGAGGCGTGTCGGGGAAGCGGGCCGAGGCGACGGGCGGGGGCGGGGTGAAGGGGCCGCCGGCGGCCCCGTGGGACGACGGCTCGGGAAAGCGGACGCCGGTCGTGGGGCCGCGGTCGCCGCTGCCTTCGTGCGCCGACGGCCCGGCGGCGGACGGCCGGGGGACGGACGGGCCGGGGCTCTGCGACCGCGCCGACGGGCGCTCGGCCGACGCGCCCGGTCCGGTGCGCGGGCTCGGAGCGGACGGGCCGGATGCCGGGCCGGTCCGGGACGCCGACGCCTCCCCCGAGCGGTGGGAAGCGGGTGCCGGCGGCTCGCGTCGCGGGCGGTGCGGGCCCGCGTCCGGCGCGGTCCCCGGCTTCGGGGCCGACGCCGGACCCGTCTCGCCAGGCGGGTGCGGCGCGGAGGGTGGCGGGGTCGTGGGGGGCGGGGGTACGGGGGTGTGGCGTGCGTCCGTGCTCATGCACCCCCCGTTTCCTCGTGCCGGGCCGCATCGTCGTGCCCGGGGCCGCTCCTCCGTGCGTGCGCGTCACTTTACGGGTTGTCCCCCGGCCCACGGGAACCAGTCCGCGAGGCCGGGGCATCTGCCCGGAACATCCCTCTACCCTGCGGTAATCCGGTCTGGCAGGCTTCGTTCATGACTGCGCGCGCCGCCGACCGGGCCCGTTACGACCGGGCCACCGCCCATCTCGACGCCCCCGTCGCGATCGTCGACCTGGACGCCTTCGACGCCAACGCGGACGACCTCGTGCGCCGGGCCGGGGGCAAGCCGGTGCGGGTGGCCAGCAAGTCCGTGCGCTGCCGCGCCCTGCTCGAACGCGTCCTCGCCCGGGACGGGTTCGCGGGCGTCATGTCGTTCACCCTGGCCGAGTCCCTGTGGCTGGCCCGCTCCGGCTTCGACGACGTCCTGCTCGCCTATCCCTCCGCCGACCGCGCCGCCTACGCCGAGCTGACCGCCGACCCGAAGCTCGCCGCCGCCGTCACGGTGATGATCGACGACCCCGCCCAGCTGCGGCTGATCGACGCGGCCCGCGACGGGGGACGCGAAGTCGTGCGGGTGTGCCTGGAGTTGGACACCTCCCTGCGGCTGCTGGGCGGCCGGGTCAGGATCGGGGCGCGGCGCTCGCCGCTGCACTCCCCCGCCGAGGTCGCGGAGTTGGCGCGCGCGGTGGCCCGGCGGCCGGGGTTCGAGGTCGTGGGGCTGATGGCGTACGAGGGTCATGTGGCCGGCGTCGGCGACGCGGTGGCGGGGCGGCCGTTGAGGTCGCGGGCGGTGCGGCTGATGCAGGCCGCGGCACGCAGGGAGCTGGCGGAGCGGCGTGCCGCGGTGGTGCGGGCCGTGCGGGCGGTCGCGCCGGGGCTGGAGTTCGTCAACGGCGGCGGCACGGGCAGCGTGCAGTACACGGCGGCGGAGGACGCGGTCACCGAGGTCGCCGCCGGGTCGGGGCTGTACGTGCCGCGGCTGTTCGACCACTACACGTCGTTCACCGGCCGCCCGGCCGCCCTGTTCGCCCAGCCGGTCGTGCGCCGGCCCGGTGTCGGCGTGGTGACCGTCCTCGGCGGCGGCTACCCGGCGTCCGGCGCGGCCGGGCAGGACCGCCTCCCGGTGCCGTACCTGCCCGAGGGGCTGCGGTACGACCCCCAGGAGGGCGCCGGCGAGGTGCAGACGCCGCTGCTCGGGGCCGCGGCGGACGACCTGCTGATCGGCGACAAGGTGTGGTTCCGGCACGCCAAGGCCGGTGAGCTGTGCGAGCGGTTCGACACGCTGCACCTCGTGCGGGGCGACCGGGTGGCGCAGAGCGTGCCGACGTACCGGGGCGAGGGGCGCACGTACCTGTGACGGCGCTGCACGGCCCCCTGCGGCGGCTCAGTCCGACGACGGGCCGATGCTGCTGCCCACGCCGCCGCCCGTGCCCGTGCCGTCGACCGAGCGGATCCCGTCGGTGATGCGGTCCATGTCCGCGAGCGGCGGCCCGTCCTCCCCCGCGTCGAAGACGTACCGCACGATCACCGGCGCCTCGGTGCCGACGCTGGACTGGAAGGCGAGGGACTGGACGTAGCCGCCGGGGCCGAGGGCCGTCTCGACGCGCCAGCGGACGTAGTAGCCGGCGCGGCCCGCCACCGCGACGGGACCGGAGGCGACGAGCCGGTGGGACTCGATGCCGCCGAAGGGGCGCCCGCCGACGAGGTCGTGGTCGTAGGCGTCGTCGGCCGCGTCCTCGATGTCGCCCTTGGCGAGGGCCTCGGGGGACGTCTCGTCGTTGTCGGTGACGGTGCGGGAGATGACCAGGCCGTGGCGGCAGACGCCGGGGTCGCCCGGGCAGTCGTAGGTGCCGTCCGTGGTCATCAGGACGTCGTCGACGGCGATGTTCTCCGGGCGTTCCCAGCCGTCGAGCAACGGCACGGTGAACCCGTTGAGTTCGTCCACGACGACGGTCGGGTCCTCCTCCTGCGGCGGGTCGGAGGGGGTGGCCGTCGGGGCGGGCCGTTCCTCGGCCGGGGTGGGGGGCGCGGTGGTGGCCGCCGCCGCGCCGCCCTCGTCGCCGCCGTCCTGCCCCAGCAGGAACGCGCCCGCGCCGATCGCGGCGACCAGCACCGCGCCGGCGACGGTGAGGGCGACGGCCTTGGAGCGGGCGGGGCCGGCGGGCCGGGCGGGCGCGGGCGGCGCCGGCTCGGGCGGGCGCCGGTGCTCGGTCCAGGCCGTGCCGTCCCACCAGCGCTCGACGTGCGGTGCGTGGGGGTCGCGGTACCAGCCGGGCGGGGTCGTCATGCTCATCCCCGCCACTCTAGGGCCGCCCTACAGCGGCGTGACGTACGCCCCCGCGATGCCGCCGTCGACCAGGAAGTCGGTGGCGTTGACGAAGGAGGAGTCGTCGCTGGCCAGGAAGGCCACGGCGGCGGCGATCTCGTCGGCCTCGGCGAACCGGCCGACCGGGACGTGCACGAGCCGGCGGGCGGCGCGCTCCGGGTCCTTGGCGAACAGCTCCCGGAGCAGGGGGGTGTTGACCGGGCCGGGGCACAGCGCGTTGACGCGGATGCCCTCGCGGGCGAACTGCACGCCCAACTCGCGGGACATGGCGAGCACGCCGCCCTTGGAGGCCGTGTACGAGATCTGCGAGGTGGCCGCGCCCATCCGGGCCACGAAGGACGCGGTGTTGATGATCGAGCCCCTGCCCTGCCGCCGCATGTAGGGAATGGCGGCCTTGCAGCACAGGTACACCGACGTGAGGTTGACCTCCTGGACGCGCTTCCACGCCTCCAGGCCGGTCTCCAGGATGGAGTCGTCGTCGGGCGGGGAGATCCCGGCGTTGTTGAAGGCGACGTCGACGCTGCCGTAGGTGTCGTACGCCGCCTTGAACAGCGCCTCGACCTGGTCCGGGTCGGTGACGTCGACCTTCACGAACAGCCCGCCGACCTCCTCGGCGACCGCCTTGCCGCGCGTCTCGTCGACGTCGCCGCAGACGACGCGGGCGCCCTCGGAGGCGAGCCGGCGGGCGGTGGCGAGTCCGATGCCGCTGCCGGCTCCGGTGACGACGGCGGTACGGCCGACCAGGCGGCGGCAGACGGTCTCGGGCGAGGTGTTCCCGCCGGGCGGGACGTTCTCGTCGGCAGATGCGGCGGTCACTGTGCGGGGCCCTCCGTGCTCTGGGTGCTGATGAAGACGTTCTTGGTCTCGGTGAAGGCGGTCAGCGCGTCGGGGCCCAGTTCGCGGCCCACGCCGGACTGCTTGAAACCGCCGAAGGGGGTCCAGTAGCGCACGCTGGAGTGGGAGTTTACGGACAGGTTGCCGGCCCGTACGGCGCCCGAGACGCGCAGGGCGCGGCCGAGGTCGCGGGTCCAGATGGAGCCGGACAGCCCGTAGGGGGTGTCGTTGGCGAGGCGGACGGCGTCGTGTTCGTCGCGGAAGGGCAGCAGGACGGCGACCGGGCCGAAGATCTCTTCGCGGGCCGCGTCGGAGTCGGGCCGCTGGCCGGTGAGCACGGTCGGCGGGAACCAGAAGCCGGGCCCGCTCGGGGCGCTGCCGCGCAGGGCGGGCGCGTCGTCGGGCACGAAGGAGCGCACCCGCTCCACCTGACGGCGTGAGATCAGCGGCCCCATCTGCGTCTTCTCGTCGGCCGGGTCGCCGACGACCACGGCCGCCAGCTGTCGGGCGAGCAGGTCGGCGACCTCGTCGTACACGCTCTCCTGGACGAGGATGCGGGTGCGGGCGCAGCAGTCCTGGCCGGCGTTGTCGAGGAAGGAGAAGGGGTCGACGGCGGCCTGCAGGTCGGCGTCTGCGAAGACGACGTTGGGGCTCTTGCCGCCGAGTTCGAGGGTGACGGGCTTGATGTGCCGGGCGCAGCGCTCCATGACCTCGCGGCCGGTGCGGGTGGACCCGGTGAACACGATCTTGGCGACGCCGGGGTGGTCGACCAGGGCGCGGCCGGTGATGCGGCCGTGGCCGGGCAGCACCTGGAAGAGGTGTTCGGGCAGGCCCGCCGCCAGGCCGAGTTCGGCCAGGCGCAGGGCGGTGAGCGGGGTGGTCTCTGCGGGTTTGAGGAGGACGGCGTTGCCCGCGGCGAGGGCGGGGAAGGAGCCCCAGGCGGCGATGGGCATGGGGAAGTTCCAGGGGGCGATGACGCCGACGACGCCGAGGGGTTCGTGGAAGGTGACGTCCCAGCCGCCGGGCACGGGGATCTGCCGCCCGGTGAGGCGTTCGACACCGCCGGCCGCGTAGAGCAGCAGGTCGCGGGCGTTGCCGGCCTCCCAGCGGGCGTCGCCGAGGAGGTGGCCGGCCTCGCGGACCTCCAGCAGCGCCAGTTCCTCGGCGTGCGCGTCGACGGTGTCGGCGAAGCGGCGCAGCAGCCGGGCCCGGTCGGCGGGTGCGGCGGCGGCCCAGGCGGCCTGGGCGGCGCCCGCGCGGGCGACGGCGCGGTCCACGTCGGCCGCGTCGGCGACGGGGACGGTGGCGACGACCTCCTCGGTCGCCGGGTTGAGCACCGTCAGCTCGTGCGGGTTCGGCTCGTCGGACACGGGGGGCCTCACAGGCGTTCGAAGGAGCGGCGCAGTTCCCAGTCGGTCACCGCCGCGTCGAAGGCCTCGATCTCGACGCGGGCCATGTTGCGGTAGTGGGCGACGACCTCGTCCCCGAAGGCCGCGGCGGCGATGGGGCTGTTCTCCCACAGCTCGGCGGCTTCGCGGAGCGTGGTGGGGACGTGTGCGTAGCCGGCGGTGTAGGCGTTGCCGGGGCACGGCTCGGGCAGCTCCAGCCTGTGTTCGACGCCGTGCAGTCCGGCGGCGACCATCGCGGCGACCGCGAGGTACGGGTTGACGTCGCCGCCGGGCAGCCGGTTCTCGAAGCGCAGGGAGCGGCCGTGGCCGACGACGCGCAGGGCGCAGGTGCGGTTGTCGTGGCCCCAGGCGACGGCGGTCGGGGCGAACGAGCCGGGCTGGAAGCGTTTGTACGAGTTGATGTTGGGCGCGTACAGCAGGGAGAAGTCGCGCAGTGCGGCGAGCTGCCCGGCGAGGAAGTGCCGCATCACCTCGGACATGCCGCCCTCGCCGTCGCCCGGCATGGCGGAGGCGCCGGCCGGGTCGGCGAGGGAGAGGTGGATGTGGCAGGAGTTGCCCTCGCGTTCGTTGAACTTGGCCATGAAGGTGAGCGAGACGCCTTCCTGTGCGGCGATCTCCTTCGCGCCGGTCTTGTAGACGGCGTGCTGGTCGCAGGTGACCATGGCCTCGTCGTAGCGGAAGGCGATCTCGTGCTGGCCGGGGTTGCACTCGCCCTTGGCGGACTCGACGGTCAGTCCGGCGCCCGCCATCTCGTTGCGGATGCGGCGCAGCAGGGGTTCGATGCGGCCGGTGCCGAGGACGGAGTAGTCGATGTTGTACTGGTTGGCCGGGGTCAGGCCGCGGTAGCCGGTGTTCCAGGCCTGCTCGTAGCTGTCCTTGAAGACGATGAACTCCAGCTCGGTGCCGACCTGCGCGGTGTGTCCGAGGGCGGCGAGGCGGTCGAGCTGGCGACGCAGGATCTGGCGGGGCGCGGGCGCGACCGGCGTGCCGTCGGCCCAGGCGAGGTCGGCGATGACCAGGGCGGTGCCCTCGTTCCACGGCACGCGGCGCAGGGTGCGCAGATCCGGGTGCATGGCGAAGTCGCCGTAGCCGCGGTCCCAGGAGGACATCGCGTAGCCGTCGACGGTGTTCATCTCGGTGTCGACGGCGAGGAGGTAGTTGCAGCCCTCCGTGCCGTATTCGAGGACCTCGTCCAGGAAGAAGCGGGCGGCGAACCGCTTGCCCTGGAGCCGGCCCTGCATGTCGGGGAAGGCCAGGACGACGGTGTCGATCTCGCCGCCGGCGACGAGGGCGTGCAGTTCCTCGACCCCGAGCGGGGCGGTGCGGTCGGGCACGGGAGAGCCTCCTCGGGGCTGCTTCGTTCCACCGTCGGCCATAAGGTATTGCCGGGAACCATTGCTTGGGAAGGGGGCACGGCCGCATGCGCGACGAACCCGCCGGCGGGGACCGGCTGACCGCCGTACTGCGGCCGGTGCGGGCGGGCAACGGCTTCGAGGAGGCGCTGGAGCAGATCCTCCAGGTGGTGCGGCTCGGACTGGTCCCGGAGGGCGGTCGGCTGCCGGCGGAGCGCGAGCTGGCGGAGCGGCTCGGGATCAGCCGGGTGACGCTGCGGGAGGTGCTGAAGGTGCTGCACGAGCAGGGGCTGGTGGAGTCCCGGCGCGGGCGGTACGGCGGGACGTTCGTGCTGCCGCGTCCGGCGGACCGGGCGGACGGGGACGAGCTGCGCCGCCGGGTGGCGGGCACCGACGTGGAGGACGTGCTGCGCTTCCGGGAGGTGCTGGAGGTGGGCGCGGCGGGCCTGTGCGCGGCGCACGGCCTGACGCAGGGGCAGGCGCGGCGGCTGCGCGAGGCCCTGGAGCGCACGCACGACGCGCCGCTCGCCGAGTACCGCCGCCTGGACACGCTGCTCCACCTCACCCTGGCGGACCTGTGCGGCTCCCCCACCCTGGCGGCGCAGTACGCGGCGGTCCGGGCGACCCTGAACGACCTGCTGGACTGCATCCCGCTGCTGGTGCGCAACCTGGAGCATTCCCAGCGCCAGCACACGGCCCTGGTCGGGGCGGTGCTGGAGGGCGACGCGGACGGGGCGCGGGAGATGATGCGGGAGCACTGCGCGGGCACGGCGGCGCTGCTGCGCGGGTTCCTCGCCTGACGCCGCGCCGCAAAGGTGTGCATGACGACCATTACCGGGGAGGGGTCGGGATGAACGGGCGGCCGTTGATCGGCGTCAGCACGTATCTGGCGACGGGGACGCGCTGGGGCGCGTGGGACCTGGAGGCGGCGCTGCTGCCCGCGGGCTACCCGCGCCTGATCCAGCGGGCGGGCGGCCTGGCGGCGATGCTCCCGCCGGACGCCCCCGAGCACGCGGCGGCGGCGGTCGCCCGGGTGGACGGCCTGGTGATCGCGGGCGGCCCGGACGTGGACCCGTCCCGCTACGGCGCGGACCGCGACCCCCGCACCGGCCCGCCCGCCCCCGCCCGGGACGCCTGGGAACTGGCCCTCATCGACGCGGCCCTGGCCGCCGGCGTGCCGCTGCTCGGCATCTGCCGGGGCATGCAGCTGCTGAACGTCGCCCGGGGCGGCACGCTGGTCCAGCACTTGGACGGCCACGCGGAGCTGGTCGGCGTCTTCGGCCACCACCCCGTCGAGCCGGTCCCTGGCACGCTGTACGCCTCCGTCGTCCCGGAGAAGACCGACGTGCCCACGTACCACCACCAGTCCGTGGCCGGCCTCGGCGCCGGCCTGGTCCCCTCGGCCCACGCCGTGGACGGCACGGTGGAGGCGATCGAGCTGCCCTCGGCGGGGGGCTGGGTCCTGGGCGTGCAGTGGCATCCGGAGATGGGCGAGGACCTGCGGGTGATGCGGGCGCTGGTCGCGGCGGCCACCGCCTGATCCGCCGGCGCAGCCGTCGAGCGCGGCGTCGCCCTGGGCACGCTGGAACGGGCGCAGGGCGGGGATGCCGGGCGGCGGGGGCGGCAGGCTGTGGCGCGGGAAGAGGTCCCGAGCGACGTGGGGCGGTGGGGCCGGCGCCGGCGGTCCGCATGTCCCGCCGACGCCGGCCGGTTGCCGGGCGGGGGTCACGGAGCGGCCGACGGGCGTCAGGACGCCTCGGGCCGGGCCCGTGGGCGCGAGAGCCGGGCAGCCTCCGCACGCCCCGCAGGCCTCGGCCGGCCGCCGGGCCGGAACGCTCAGCGGCGGGTCAGCGCCAGCAGGTCGCGGGCCGGGCCCGTGGGGCGGTGGCCGGTGGGCCAGACCGCCTTGAGGGAGCGGCGCAGCGGGACGCCGGCCAGGGGGATGCGGACCAGGCGGCCCGTGGCCAGTTCCTCGCCGACCGCCAGTTCGCTCAGGACGGCGGGGCCCGCGCCCTGGATCGCGGAGGCCTTCACCGCGGTGGTGGAGGACAGTTCGATCAAGGGGCGGGCGAGGCCGCCGAGGGCCGCGTCCAGGACCTGCCGGGTGCCCGAGCCCTCCTCGCGCAGGATCAGCGGGGTCGCCGCCAGCTCCTGCGCGGGCAGCGGACGGCGCCGGCGTGCCCAGGGGTGGCCCGGCGCGGTCACCACGACCAGGTGGTCGTGGGCGACGACCGCCGAGTCCAGGCCGGGCGGCACGGTGAGCCCTTCCACGAACCCCAGGTCCGCCTCGTCGGCGAGCAGCCTCTGCGCCACCGCGGCGGAGTTGCCCGCGAGCAGCGACACCGCGGTGTCCGGCCGTTGCCGGCGCAGGGCGAGCAGCCAGCCGGGCAGCAGGTACTCGGCGATGGTCATGCTCGCCGCCACCCGCAGCCGGGAGTCCCGGCGGTCCCGCAGCGCCTGCGCCCCGGCGTCGAAGGCCTCCGCGGCCTCCACCACCCGCCGCGCCCAGTCCGTGACCAGCGCCCCGGCGTCCGTGAGCCGGGAGCCGCGCGGTGAGCGGTCGACCAGGGCCACGCCGAGCTGGCGTTCCATGGAGCGGATCCGGCTGCTCGCCGCCGGCTGGGTGACGCCGACCTCCCGCGCCGCCGCCCCGAGGCTGCCGAGGCGCGCCACCGCCAGCAGCAGCTCCAGCGCGCCGAGATCCGGCACCCGGTGCGCGAGGGAGCCCGCGGGCCCCTCGTCCGCGCTCCCGTTGTCCCGTTCCTCCGTCCGGCTCATCGGCCCAGCTTATGTGCAGCCGCGGAGGCTGCTACCGAGCCCGGTCCTGGAGCGCCTCGATGTGCTCGGCCACCGCGACGACCAGCACGCGGGTGTCCGGGACGGTGGCCCGCCAGCGGTGCCGCACCCCGCCCGTGAGGTACAGGGTGTCGCCGCGGCCGAGCCGGTACGCGCGGCCCTCCGCCTCGATCTCGACGGCGCCGTCGGCGACGTACATCAGCTGGTCGTTGCGGTGCTGGAACTCGCGCCCGGCCTCGTGGTCGCCGGTGAACTCGGAGGCGTGCATCTGGTGGTGGCCGCGGACCAGGGAGCGGACCTGCGGTTCGGCGGACGGCTCGGCGGACTCGGCGCGCACGACGTCCACGCTGCACGCCGGGTCGGCCGCGGCGAGCAGTTCCACGGCGGTGGTGCGCAGGGCGTCGGCGACCTTCTCCAGGGAGCTGCGGCTGGGCCGCGCCCGGTCGTTCTCCACCTGGCTGAGGAAGGGGACGGACAGTCCGCTGCGCTCCGCCACGACGGCGAGGGTGAGCTCCAGCGCACGGCGTCGCCGCCGGACGGCCGCGCCCACCCGAAGGGGCTGGTCTTTGTGGTCGCCCATCGCTCGGCTCCCTCCTTCGCTCGTCGGCCGGGTCCCGGTGCGCCGCTGTCCGGACGCGCTCCTGCATCGAGGAGTTCTCTGCACCCTACGCATGTTCGGCAAACCGTTTCATGCGCCCGTCACATCGGCGTAAACACCCCGTGGCCCGGACCTGCTGGTTCGCGCCACCGGATCGGCCGCGCGGACGGCGGTACGGGCACTCCCGCGCCCCGTACAACGCGGGTGGCGGGCCGGTTTGTTCTCCGGCCCCGCCGGGGTGCCGCCGCGTCCGCGCACGCCCGCGGCGGCAGGGCGAAACCCCGGCCCGGCCCGGGGAACCTCCGCCCGCGCCCGGGTCCGGGCAGTGCGTAGCTCTGCGTGGTTGGCCGGATCCGCGCGGGGCCGCGCACGCCGAAGGGGCGGGCCTCGCCGGACGCGTCGGTCGTCCGGCGAGGCCCGCCCCTCGGCAGGGCGTCCCGGGCCGGTCAGGGTCGGCCGGGGACGCCGGTTCGGGCGCCGCCCAGCGGGGCGGCGGTCACTACGGGGTCATCCGCCGCGCGACCTCCGGGTGGTCCTCCAGCCAGGCGGCGACGGCTTCCTCCTCGTGCCCCTGGCCACGGTCCTTGATCTCCCGCTCCAGGGTGCCCAGCTCCTCCTCGCTCATACGGAAGTTCCTGATCCACTCGGTGAGCTGCGGATACTGCTCCGGGAACCGCTCGCTGGAGATGGTGTGGATGGTGTTGCCCTCGCCGAAGTGCTTCGCCGGGTCCTTCAGCTTGGTCAGCTCGTACTCGCTGTACGCCCAGTGCGGGGACCACAGGGTGACGGCGATCGGCTTCTTCTCGGCGTAGGCCCGTTTCAGCTCGGCCAGCATCGCCGGGGTGGAGCCGTCGACGACCTCGTACTCGTCCTGGAGGCCGTAGCCGGGCAGCACCTCGTTCTTGAGCAGGTTCATCTCGCCGGTGCCCGGTTCGATGCCGATGATCCGGCCGTCGAACAGGTCGGCCTTGCCCTTGAGGTCCTCCAGGGAGTCGACGCCCTTGACGTAGGAGGGGACGGCGATCTCCAGGGAGGTCGGCGCGTACCAGGAGCCGAGGTCGTTGAGCCGGTCCTTGTACCGGTCCCAGTAGTTCTTCTGGGCGTGCGGCAGCCACGCGTCGAAGTTGAGGTCGAGGTCGCCGGAGGCGAGGCCGGTGTAGACCGGGCCGACGTCCATCTGCTTGAGGTTCAGCCGGTAGCCGCGCCGCTCCAGGACGTTCTTCCAGAGATACGTGACGGCGATGTCCTCGTCCCAGGGGAACCAGGCCACGTCCACCGGCCGCTTCGCCTCGGCCGGGGTGCCGCCGGTGCCGCCGTCGACCGGGGCCAGCTCGTCCACCAGGCCGGGGTTGCGCTCCAGCCAGGCGCGGACGGCCTCCTGCTGCCGCCCCTTGCCCGCCTTGTTGATCTCGGCCTCCAGGCTGGTGAGCTGCTTCTCGGTCATCGAGAAGTCCTTCAGCCACCGGCCGACGACGGGGTTGTCCTCGGCGAAGCCCTTGCGGGAGAGCGTGTGCACCCCGTCGCCCTCGCCCCAGGCGCCCTTCGGGTCCTTCAGCTTCTTCAGGTCGTAGTCGTTGTACGCCCAGTGCGGGGACCACAGGGTGACGACGACGGGCTTCTTGTCGGCGTAGGCCCGCTTGAGCTGGGCCAGCATCGCGGGCGTGGAGCTGTCCACGACGTCGTACTCGCCCTCCAGGCCGTACTCCTCGAGGACCTTGCCCTTGAGCAGGGCCATCTCGCCGGCGCTGGGCTCGATGCCGGTGATCTCGCCGTCGAAGAGGCTCGCCCTGCCCTTGAGGTCCTCCAGGGAGTCGACGCCCTTGACGTAGGAGGGGACGGCCAGCTCCAGGGAGGTCTTGTCGTACCAGGCGCCGAGGTCGTCCAGCCGGTCGCCGTACTTCTTCCAGTACTGCTCGTGCGTGGTGGGCAGCCAGGCGTCCGTCTGGAAGTCGACGTCGCCCTGCGCGAGCGAGGTGTACAGGGGACCGGCCTCGAACTGCCTGGCCTCGACGTCGTAGCCGCGCCGCTCCAGGATCTCCTTCCACAGGAAGGTGGAGGCGACGCCCTCGTCCCAGGGGATGTAGCCGATGCTGACCTTCTCGCCCTTGCCGACGTTCTTGCCGTCGGCCGCGGCGGTGGCGTCCTGTCCGCCGCTGCCGAAGATCCCCATGCCGCCCGCCACGAGCGCGAGCACGACCACGCCGATCACGGCGACGGCCGGGCGGGGCCGGTACGACCAGAAGCTCCTGCCGTGACCGGCCCGCAGCCGGGCGGCGGCACGGCGGCCGACCGGGGACACCTGGGCGCCGAGGGCGCTGGTCATCCGGTCGAGGTAGATCGCGAGGATGACGATCGCCACGCCCGCCTCCGAGCCGAGGCCGACGTTCAGCTGGCCGATGGCCTCGTTGACGTCGCCGCCGAGGCCGCCGGTGCCGACCATGCCGGCGATGGCGGCCATCGACAGGCCGAGCATGATGACCTGGTTCACGCCGGCCATGACGGTGGGCAGGGCGAGCGGCAGCTGGACGCGCAGCAGGGTGCTGCGGGGCGTGGTGCCGAACGCCTCGGCCGCCTCCACCAGTTCCTTGTCGACCTGTCGGATGCCCAGCTCGGTCATCCGGACGCCGGGGGCGAGGGCGAAGATCAGGGTGGCGACGATGCCCGCGGGGGCGCCGGTGCCGAAGAACAGGATGGCCGGGATGAGGTAGATCATCGCGGGCAGCGTCTGCATGAAGTCCAGCACCGGCCGCACCAGCGAGCCGACCCGGTCCGAGCGGGCCGCCCAGATGCCCAGCGGCACCGAGATCACCAGGGCGACCACGGTGGCGACGAGGACCAGCGAGAGGGTCACCATCGCGTTCTCCCACAGGCCCAGGGAGTCGATGAAGGCGAAGCCCGCGAAGGCCAGGACGCCGGCGAGGGCGCCGCGCAGCCAGAACGCGATCACGGCGAAGACGCCGGCGAGCAGCAGCGGCTCGGGGGCCTGGAGGACGGCGTCGATGGCGTCGTAGATGCCGAGGATGACGCTCTGCAGGAAGTCGAACAGCCAGCCCATGTGCAGGGTGAGCCAGTCGACGGCGTCGTTGACCCAGGCGCCGAGTTGGATCCTAGGCACGGGCGGTCACCTTCTCTCCGTCGCCCCCGCGCGGGGCGTCGCAGTCCCGCACGGCCGCCTCCTCGCTCCCCTCGCTCCCCTCGCCCGCCTCGCCGCCGAGCACGCCGACCAGCCGCTGCCGGGGCACGACGCCGACCAGCCCGCGCTCGCCGTCGACGACGGCGACGGGGTGGCTGAGCCGGGCGCTGAGCGCGCACAGGTCGGTGAAAGGGGTCTCAGGCGTCGCGATCTCGCAGCCGCAGTCGGCCTCGTCGCCGCGCACCGCGCGGTCCATGACGGCGCCGGCGGTCAGTACGCGCGAGCGGTCGACGTCCTGGATGAAGGAGGTGACGTAGTCGTCGGCGGGGCGCAGCAGGATGTCCTCCGCGCTGCCGGTCTGCACGATCCGGCCGTCGCGCATGACGGCGATGCGGTCGCCGAGGCGCATGGCCTCGTTGAGGTCGTGGGTGATGAAGACGATCGTCTTCTTCAGCGTCCGCTGGAGCTCCAGCAGCTGGTCCTGCATGTCGCGGCGGATCAGCGGGTCCAGGGCGCTGAAGGACTCGTCCATCAGCAGCAGATCGGCGTCGGTGGCGAGCGCGCGGGCGAGTCCCACGCGCTGCTGCATGCCGCCGGACAGCTCGTCGGGCCAGGAGTCCTCCCACCCGGCCAGACCGCACAGGGCCAGCGCCTCGCCGGCGCGGCGCTCGCGCTCGGCGCGGGGCACGCCCTGCACGGACAGGCCGTAGGCGGCGTTCTCCAGCACACTGCGGTGCGGGAAGAGGGCGAAGTGCTGGAAGACCATGCTGATCTTGTGCGAGCGGACCTCGCGCAGCGCCCGGTCGCCGAGCCCGGTCAGGTCCCGGCCGTCGAAGCGGACCGTGCCGGCGGTCGGCTCCAGCAGCCCGTTGAGCATCCGGAGCAGCGTGGACTTGCCGGAGCCGGACAGGCCCATGACCACGAAGATCTGGCCCGGGTCGACGGTGAAGGAGGCGTCGATCACGGCGGCGGTGGCGCCGTCGGCACGCAGCTCCTCCCGGTCGGCTCCACCGCGCAGCCGTTCGACTGCCTCGTCCGGTCGTCTGCCGAACACCTTGTACAGATGCTCGGCTTCCAGTCTGGAAGACACGCTTACCTCTTGCCTCGGGAACAACGGCGGGCGACGACGGACCGCGACTCGACTGCTGAAGCCGCACGGGCGTCGCCGCACGAGAGCCGCGCCTCCCCCGGTTGCCTCCGGGCAAACACAGGAGTGTCCCAGCTCACAAGGGCGTGACTCGGCGTGACTGTCAGTGCCGTACGGCATGATGCGAACGTGACCGGACGACTGATGCTGCTCGACACCGCCTCGCTCTACTTCCGCGCCTATTTCGGCGTGCCGGACTCCGTGAAGGCCCCGGACGGCACGCCGGTGAACGCCGTGCGCGGGCTGCTGGAGTTCATCGACCGGCTGGTCCGGGACCACCGGCCCGATCACCTCGTGGCCTGCATGGACGCCGACTGGCGGCCCAAGTGGCGGGTGGACCTGATCCCGTCGTACAAGGCGCACCGCGTCGCCGAGGAGCGCGCGGCCGGCCCGGACGAGGAGGAGGTGCCGGACACGCTGTCGCCGCAGGTGCCGGTGATCGAGGCGGTCCTGGACGCGCTCGGCATCGCCCGGGTGGGCGTCGAGGGGTACGAGGCGGACGACGTCATCGGCACGTTCACCGCGCGGGCGACCGGCCCGGTCGACATCGTCACCGGCGACCGCGACCTGTACCAGCTGGTGGACGACGCGCGCGGGGTGCGGGTGCTCTACCCGCTCAAGGGCGTGGGCACGCTCCAGGTGACCGACGAGGCGTGGCTGCGGGAGAAGTATGGCGTCGACGGCAGCGGGTACGCGGATCTCGCCCTGCTGCGCGGCGACCCGAGCGACGGACTGCCGGGAGTGGCGGGCATCGGGGAGAAGACGGCCGCCAAGCTGCTCGCCGAGTTCGGCGACCTGGCGGGCATCCTGGCGGCGGCCGAGGACCCGCGGGCGAAGCTGACGCCGACGCAGCGCAGGCGGCTGACCGAGGCGCGGCCCTATCTCGCGGTGGCGCCCACGGTGGTGCGGGTCGCGGCCGACGTGCCGTTGCCCGAGGTGGACACGGCGGTGCCGGGCACGCCGCGGGATCCGGCGGGCCTGGAGGCGCTGGCGGAGCGGTGGGGACTGGGCGGATCGCTGCAGCGGCTGCTGACGACGCTGGCGGCCCGAGCAGCGGGGTGACGGCTCGCCGCTCGTGAAGTGCTCGAGGGATGGGGTTTCACCAGGGGAGAGCTGGTAACTTAGGTAAGCCTAAGTTTTGGGAACAGGGAGGCCGTCATGGCAGAACGTCCGGCCCGGAAGCCGCGGAGGGCGCATTCCGCGCAGGTCGTCCGCACGGAGCGGCTCACTCCGCACATGCAGCGCGTGGTCCTCGGGGGTGACGGTCTGGCCGGGTTCACGGCCGACACCTGCACCGACCACTACGTGAAACTCCTGTTCCCGGCCGAGGGCGTCACCTACCCCGAGCCCTTCGACATGCAGCGCGTCCGCGAGGAGTTCCCGCGCGAGCAGTGGCCGGTCACCCGGACCTACACCGTGCGCGCCTGGGACGCCGAGGAGCGCCTGCTGACCCTGGACTTCGTGCTCCACGGCGACGAGGGCCTGGCCGGCCCCTGGGCCATGCGGGTCCAGCCCGGCGAGACCGTCCGCTTCCTGGGTCCCGGCGGCGCCTACGCGCCGGACCCCGACGCCGACTGGCACCTGCTCGCCGGTGACGAGAGCGCGCTGCCCGCCATCGCGGCGACCCTGGAGGCGCTGCCCGACGGCGCCCGGGTCCGGGCCTTCGTGGAGGTCGCGGGGCCCGAGGAGGAGCAGAAGATCGACTCCGACGCGGAGGTGGTCTGGCTGCACCGCGGGGACCGTCCCGTGGGCGCGGCCCTGGTCGAGGCCGTCCGGGCGCTGGACTTCCCCGAGGGCCGGGTGCACGCCTTCGTCCACGGCGAGGCCGCGTTCGTGAAGGACCTGCGCGCACTGCTCCGCGTCGAGCGCCAGATCCCCCGCGAGGACCTGTCCATCTCCGGCTACTGGCGCCTCGGCCACGACGAGGACGGCTGGCAGGCCGCGAAGCGCGAGTGGAACGCCCGCATCGAGGCCGAGCAGGAGGGCGCGACCAGCGCGGCGTAGGGCCGCGCCGGGCCGGGCTCGACGGGAGCGACGCCCGAGGCGGCCGGGGCGGCGTCGGCACGGCACGCGGAGACCGCCAGGCCGGCCCGGGCCAATACGCCGATACCTGGGCCGGCCACACCGGCGCACCGACACCGCCCGCGTCACGGGCCCCCGCAGCGCCGCCGACGACGGCCACGGTCCGCGACCGCGCCGCGCCGGGCCCCGACCGGGACGCCGCCCGAAGGCCGGCCCGGATCCCGGCACGGGCACGGGCACGCGGAGACCGCCGCGCAGATCGCGGCGAATACCTGGGCCGCGCGCGTCAGGGCACTGGCACGGCCCGGTGCCGCGAGGCCGTCCGGCCGGATGGCCCCCCGCGGCTTCCGGGACGACGTCCCGTGCTGCGGCCGCGCCCGCCGTCCTCCGTCGGAGCGGCGGCCCGCCTCCCCCGGCATCGGCACGCCCGCCGGCCGGGCGCATACCCTGGCCCGGTGAGACGTCGGCCCTCCACTCCGCCCTCCCCCCTGCCGCAGCGCGACGGGGTCGATCCGGTGCGGGTGCGGCTGCCCTTCGGCGGGGGCTGGGCCACCGTGCGGGAGCATCTCGTGGAGCGGCTCAGCGGGGCCGGGCCCGGGGTCGTCGACGGGATGCTGGAGGCGGGCCAAGTCGTCGGCGCGGACGGGCGGCCGGTCGCGCCGGGGACGCCGTACGTGCCCGGGATGTACGTGTGGTTCCACCGGGAGCTGCCCGAGGAGACCCCCGTGCCGTTCCCGCTGGAGGTCGTGCACCGCGACGAGCACATCGTCGTCGTGGACAAGCCGCACTTCCTGGCCACCACCCCGCGCGGCAGCCACGTCGCCGAGACGGCGCTGGCCCGGCTCCGGCGGGAGCTGGGCATCCCGACGCTGGGCGCCGCCCACCGGCTGGACCGGCTCACCGCCGGGCTGGTCCTGTTCACCGTGCGGCCCGAGGAGCGGGGCGCGTACCAGACGCTGTTCCGGGACCGGCTGGTGCGCAAGGAGTACGAGGCCGTGGCCCCGTACGACCCCACGCTCGACCTGCCCCGGACCGTGCGCAGCCGGATCGTGAAGGAGCGCGGCAGTCTGACGGCGCGCGAGGTGGAGGGCGAGCCGAACGCGGTCAGCCGCATCGAGCCGGCCGAGCACCGGCGGGAGCCGGACGGGACGGGCCTCGGCCGGTACCGGCTGGTTCCCGGCACCGGCCAGACCCACCAGCTGCGCGTGCACATGGCCGCCCTCGGCATACCCATCCTCGGCGACCCGCTCTACCCGGTCGTGACCGATCCCGTGCCGCCCGGCGACTTCCGCCGGCCCCTCCAACTCCTCGCGCGTGAGCTGGAGTTCACCGACCCGGTCACCGGGGTCGCACACGCCTTCCGCAGCGGGCGGACGCTCGCCGCCTGGTCCGACCCCGCCGCGTGGTCCGGTCAGTAGCCCAGCCACCACCGCCGCAGCCGCGGCCAGACGCCTCTCCTGCGCGGGGCGGGCTCCTCCACCGCCGGCGCGGGCTCCGGCCTGCGGGGTCGTGGTCGGGCGGGAGCCGGCAGGGGCACGCCCCCGGCCCGCCGGTCGTCGGCGGCGCGCGGCGGCGGGACCGTCCCCGGGACGGGCGCCTGCGAGATCTCCTGCTGCGGTTTGGGCTCGAACCGCACCGGCAGGGCCACCAGATGGCGGGAGGCGATCGACTCCCGCCACTGCAGTTCCCCCTCCGCGCAGTCCAGTTCGACGTCCGGCAGCCGCAGCAGCAGCGCGTCGACGCCGACCTCGGCGATCGCGCGGCCGATGTCCTGTCCGGGGCACTCGTGCGGGCCGCCGCCGAAGGCGAGGTGGGAGCGGTTGCCCTGCATGCTGGCCGACAGGTCGGGACGCACCCGCGGGTCGATGTTGCCCGGCGCCGGCGCGAACAGCAGCCCGTCGCCCTTGTGGATGCGCCGGCCGCCCAGCTCGGTCTCCTGCTTGGCGAAGTAGCCGAGGACCGTGCTGAACGGCGGCTCGTCCCACAGCGACTGCTCGACGGCCTCGGGCACGGTCATCTGGCCGCCGTTGAGCTGCGCCCGGAACCGGGGATCGGTGAGCACCGTGCGCAGCGCGTTGGACAGCAGGTTGACGGTGGCCTCGTAGGCGGCGAACAGCACCAGCCGCAGATGCTCCCTGACCTCGTCGTCGGTGAGCCGTGCCGGATGGTTGACGAGATGGCTGGTGAAGTCGTCCTCGGGCCGGGCGCGTCGGCGGGCGGTGAGCCGGCCGAGGGCGTCCATCACGTGGGCGTGGCTGGCGATGGCCGTCTCGGTGCCCTTGAGGGCGTCGCGGGCGGCGTGCACCAGTCGTTCGTCGTACTCCTCGGGCATGCCGAGGATCTGGCACATCACCGCCATCGGCAGATGCTCGGTGAACCGGCTCACCAGGTCCGCCTCGCCCTGCTCGCAGAACTCGTTGACCAGGCGCTGGGTGTGGCGGTTGATGTGCCGGCGCAGGCTGCGGTGGTCGATGGTGGACATCGCGCCGGTGACGGCGGAGCGCAGCCGCAGATGCTCCTCGCCCTCGGCGTGCGAGCAGATCGGCTGCCGGGCGATGTGCGGCATGAGCGGGTGGTCGGGCTTGACCCTGCCCTCCCGCAGCGGCGTCCAGATGCGGCTGTCGCGGGTGAAGACCGAGGGGGTGCGCACCATGTGCAGGTTCTCGGTGTGGCCGAGGACGACCCACATCGGCACGTCGTCGTGCAGCAGTACGGGCGCCACCGGGCCGTGCTGCTCGCGGAGCCGCTCGTACAGCCCGGCCAGGTCCTCGGTCCGGTGCAGCCGGTGTGCTCCGCCGGAGCCGGAGCCCGGCGCCTGCGCGTGCGCGGGGCAGCCCGGCGGCGGGGCGGGGAGGGGGGTGTGGTCGTCCGTGCGGGTCGGGGAGTGGGGTTCAGGCGTCACAGCGGTCGCTTTCGGGGGAACGGGTCCGGGTCGGGTCAGGCGAGCTTGCCGGTGAGGGCGAGGTCGTGCAGGAAGCGCACCAGGGTCAGCAGGACGTCCCGGCTGGAGGCGCGGCGGCGTACGTCGCACTCGACGATCGGGATCACCGGGGACAGGTCGAGCGCGGCCCGCAGGTCCTCCAGGGGGTGGCGGGGCGCGTCGGGGAAGGAGTTGACGGCCACCACGAAGGGCACGCCGCGTTCCTCCAGCCGTCCCATGGCGTCGAAGCTGACCTCGAGGCGCCGGGTGTCGACCAGGACGACCGCACCGAGGGCCCCTTCGAACAGGCCGTTCCACAGGAACCAGAAGCGTTCCTGGCCGGGGGTGCCGAAGAGGTAGAGCACGAGCTGGTCGGTGATGGTGATGCGGCCGAAGTCCATGGCCACGGTGGTGGCGGTCTTGGAGTCGGAGCCGTAGTCGTCGTCGACGCCGACGCCGGCCTGGGTCATGGTCTCCTCGGTGGTCAGCGGCCGGATCTCGCTGACCGAGCCGACCATCGTCGTCTTGCCGACGCCGAAACCGCCCACGATCACGATCTTCACCGCGGCCTGCGCCGTGGACGGCAGATGGTCCTCGGCGCGGGGGCCGGGAATCGTGTCAGAGCCTTTGAAGTCCATGCATCACCGCTTCGAGGAGGGACCGGTCGGGGAGCGCCTGCCGGACGATGGGCGCGCGCGCCTGCACCTGCTCGGCCGCCAGCAGTTCGGTGAGCAGCGCGCTCACCACGCTGAACGGCAGGCCGAGGTAGGCCGACAGCTCGGCCACGGACAGGGGGGCCGAGCACAGCCTGAGCAGCGCCGCCTGTTCCGGCGTGGCGGACGGCGGCGGGTCGCCGTCCGCCACGATCAGCGTCACCAGGTCGAGGGGCAGCCGGGCGCCGTCCTCGCCGGAGATGGTGTAGAGCCGCTCGGGGTTGGGGCGCTCGGGGCCCGGCCGCTCGGCGGACCGGGGCGGCGGTTCCGGGACGGGCCGGCGCCGCCGGCGTCGGGCAGGAGTCATACGGTCTGCCCGTTCCGCCGGGGCGGGCTGGTCAGGTGCGCGCCGATCCTGACGACGAGGTCCCGCATCCGGGCGGCCATGTGACCCGGCTCGCAGCGCACGTCGGACAGGACCGCGAGGTAGGCGTTGGCGCCGGCGGCCATCAGGTAGAAGTAGCCCCCGTCGACCTCGACGACGACCAGTTTCATCTCACCGGTGCTGCCCGGGACCTCCCGGGCCACGGCCGTCGTCAGGCTCTGGAGCCCGGCGCAGGCCGCGGCGACCCGGTCGGCCGTGTCCGGGTCACCGCCGTAGCGGGCGATGCGCAGGCCGTCGGCGGAGAGCACCACGATCATCTCGATGCCCGGGACCCCGTCGTTCAGGTCCTTGAGCATCCAGTCGAAGTTCCCTCGCTGCTGGATCACGTGAGATCCCCCTCGTCGTCGGCCTCGGTGCGGGCCGGATCCTTGATCAGATGGGCGAACGCGGCCGGGTCGCGGGTGAAGGCGGTGGGGTGCACTCCGGGCGGGGTGTCCTTCTTCAGGCCCTCCCAGAAGGCCTCGAAGCCGACCCCGGGCGGGGTGTCGTCCTTCCTGCGCTCCGGCTCGGGTGCGGTCTCGTGGCCGTCCTGCGGCCGGTAGGACGCCGTCTCCTCGCCCCGTCGGGCGGCCAGTTCGCGCTTGGCCTGCGCCACGAGCTGTTCGTGCGCCGGCACCGAGACCCGGCTGCGGCGCTGCGGCAGGCCCTGCTCGGTCCACTCGGTGACCTCGGGGACGTCGTCGTCGCGGGAGACGTCGGCGGGGACGCGCGGGTTGGTGGGGCGGCGGCGCTTGGGCGAGCGCTTGGGTCCTTCCAGGGTGCCCGGGGTGCGCTGCGGCACGGAGGTGGCGCCGATGCCGTGGGCGAGGCCGACGCCGGGCTCGTCGGTGAGCATGTCGGAGGGCACGACGAGGATCGCTCGGACGCCGCCGTACGCGGACGCGCGCAGCGAGACCTGCATCTTGTACGCGGTGCACAGCCGGCCCACGACGGCGAGGCCGAGGCGGGGGCTGTGGCCGAGTTCCTGGATGTCGTCGCCGAGCTTGGCGCGCTCCAGCACGCCCTCGGCGCGTTTGCGTGCCTCCTCGCTGAGGCTGACGCCGGAGTCCTCGATCTCGATGCAGACGCCGGTCTGCACCTCGGTGGCGGTGACGTGCACCTTGGTGTTGGGCGGCGAGTAGCGGGTGGCGTTGTCGAGGAGTTCGGCGGCGGCGTGGATGACGGGCTCGACGGCGATGCCCTTGACGTTGACCATGGCGATGGAGGCCAGGTTGATGCGGCGGTACTCAAGGATCCGGGACATCGCGCCGCGCAGCACGCTGTAGAGGGCGACGGGCCGGGGCCACTGGCGGCCGGGGCGGCCGCCGCCGAGGACGGAGATGGAGTCGGCGAGCCGGCCGATCATCGCGTTGCCGTGGTCGATGCGCAGCAGGTCGTCGAAGACGTCCGGGTTGCGGCCGTGGTCCTCCTCCATCTCCCGCAGTTCCGCGGCCTGTTGGTGGACGATCGCCTGCACGCGCCGGCCGATGTTGACGAACGAGCGCTCGGCGGACTCGCGCAGGGTCTGCTCGTGTTCGACGATGTCCAGCACGGTGGAGACGATCCGGCGCTGCGGTGCGGACAGGGCGGCGAACTCGGAGCTGCTCTCGCCGAGCCTGATCATCACCTCGCGCGGCGTGTCGTTGCCGTGCTTGAGCAGGTGCAGGGCGGCGGGCAGGTGGTGTTCGGAGAGCCGGGTGATCTGGTCGTCGTGGACGGCGATCCGCTGCTCCAACTGAGCGGTGCGGCGGGCGTGTTCGGCGCGCAGGGCGCGTGTCTCGCGGGCGCGGCGCACGGCGTCGGCGGCGGTGGCGACGACCAGCACGGTGGCGATGGCGCCGCACCAGCCGACGGCGGTCCGGGCCGGTTGCGCCACGAGGGCGACGGCCGCTCCGGTCGCCGCGGCCATGAGTACGGCCGGCAGCAACAGCACGCCCATGTAGGGAAGTTCACGGCGTTCGGGCGGGGATTGAACACTCACCATGTGGGCCCTCTGGAAGGAATCGGCTGGGAGGAGTGCGCGCGACAACGGAACCTTCGCGACAAGTGGGAACAAGCGAACCATTACGGCGCAACTCGGTGCGCTGCGGGCGAGCTTAGTCCGACCGGATCATCGCGATGTCATATTCCGCAAGCACCTGAAACGGGCGCGGGGAAGGAGTAACCTCGGCCCCATTTGCACGCTCGGATCCCACCCGCACACGCTGCGTGAGGACGCCGGGGCATGCGAACGCCCCTCACCGGACCCGGTGACCGGGCGGTGAGGGGCGTCGTCGCGCTGTCGCGGAAACGTCGTCGCGTCGTCGCGGAGGGAGGCGGTCAGCCCACGGACGAGTAGGCCACGACCCCTCTGAGCAGTCCGTCGACCGCCTTGCGCGCGGCCTTCCCCACGGTCGAGCCCTCGGGAGCCGCCGCCTGGATCTGCCCCAGCACGTCGATGACCTGCTTGCACCACCGCACGAAGTCGCCGGCCGGCATGTCCACCTCGCGCAGCACCTCGTCCAGGCCCGCACCGCCGGCCCAGGTGTACGCGGCCCAGGCGAACCCGAGATCGGGCTCGCGCTGTCCGACGCCCTCGGTCTGGCGGATGCGGTACTCCTCCTCCAGCGCGTCCAGCCGGCCCCAGATCCGCACCATCTCGCCCAGCGCGGCCTTGGCCTTGCCCGACGGCAGCTTGGGCGCCATGGCGTCGTCCGCGGCCCGCGCCTCGTACACCAGCGCCGAGACGCAGGCGGCCAGTTCGGCCGGGGCGAGGCCCTCCCAGACACCGGCCCGCAGGCACTCGCTGGCCAGCAGGTCCAGCTCGCCGTAGAGCCGGGCGAGCCGCCGGCCGTGCTCGGTCACCTCGTCGTCGCGCAGGTAGTCCAGCTCGGTCAGCAGCGCGACGATGCGGTCGAACGTGCGGGCGATGGTGTTCGTGCGGCCCTCGATCCGGCGCTCCAGCTGTGCGGTGTCGCGCAGCAGCCGGTGGTAGCGCTCGGCCCAGCGGGCGTGGTCCTCGCGGTCGTCGCAGCCGTGGCAGGGGTGAGCCCGGATGGCCGCGCGCAGCCGGGCGATCTCGCGGTCGTCGGCGGCCTGCGAGCGCTGCTTGCGGTGCCGCTCCGGCGCGATGTGCCCGGCCTTGGTCCGCAGCGCGGAGGCGAGGTCCCGGCGCGACTGCGGCGAGCGCGGGTTGAACGACTTCGGGATGCGCATCCGCTCCAGCGGCTCGACCGGTACCGGGAAGTCCATCGACGCCAGCCGCTTGACCTGCCGCTCGGCGGTGAGCACCAGCGGGCGCGGTCCGTCGTGGTACTCCAGTGCGCGGTGCCCGTTGGTCCGCCCGGCCGGCAGGCCCGGGTCGAGCACCAGGGCCAGGCCCGCGTACTTCCCGGTCGGCACGTGGATGACGTCGCCGGGCCGCAGCTTCTCCAGCGCCACGGCGGCCTCCGCACGCCGCTGCGCCGCACCCTGCCGGGAAAGTTCGGTCTCGCGGTCCTTCAGCTCCCGGCGCAGCCGCGCGTACTCATCGAAGTCGCCGAGGTGGCAGGTCATCGACTCCTTGTAGCCGGCCAGCCCCTCCTCGTTGCGCTGCACCTGCCGGGAGATCCCGACGACCGACTTGTCGGCCTGGAACTGCGCGAAGGACGTCTCCAGCAGCTCGCGCGAGCGGTGCCGCCCGAACTGCTCCACGAGGTTGACCGCCATGTTGTACGACGGCTTGAAGCTGGAGCGCAGCGGATAGGTGCGCGTCCCCGCGAGGCCGGCCAGGTGCTCGGGGCTCATCCCGCGCTGCCAGAGCACCACGGCGTGGCCCTCGACGTCGATGCCGCGCCGACCGGCCCGGCCGGTGAGCTGGGTGAACTCGCCGGGGGTGATGTCGGCGTGCTGCTCGCCGTTCCACTTGACGAGCTTCTCCAGCACGACCGACCGCGCGGGCATGTTGATGCCCAGCGCGAGGGTCTCGGTGGCGAACACGGCCTTCACCAGGCCGCGCACGAACAGCTCCTCGACGACCTCCTTGAAGGTCGGCAGCATGCCCGCGTGGTGGGCGGCGATGCCCCGCTCCAGGCCCTCCAGCCACTCGTAGTAGCCGAGGACGTGCAGGTCCTCGGTCGGGATGGAGGCGGTGCGCTCCTCCACCAGCGCCCTGACGCGCTGCCGGGCCTCGTCGTCGTTCAGCCGCAGGCCCGCGTACAGGCACTGCTGGACGGCGGCCTCGCAGGCCGCGCGGCTGAAGATGAAGGTGATGGCGGGCAGCAGGCCCTCGGAGTCGAGGCGCTCGATCACCTCCGGCCGGCTCGGCGTCCACACCCGCGAGCGCTGCCGTCGCTCCCGCTCGCGGTCGGCCTCGCGCATCGACCGGCCGCGTCTGCGGTCCTGGTACGACGGCCGGCTGGCCTCCATCCTCGCCATCCGCGTCAGATCCGGGTTGACGGCCTTCTTGTGCCCCTCGCCCTCCTCGAACAGGTCGTACATCCGCCGCCCGGCCAGCACGTGCTGGAACAGCGGCACGGGCCGGTGCTCCGAGACGATCACCTCGGTGTCGCCGCGGACGGTGTCGAGCCAGTCGCCGAACTCCTCGGCGTTGGACACGGTCGCCGACAGCGACACCAGCGTCACGGACTCGGGCAGGTGGATGATCACCTCTTCCCAGACCGCGCCGCGGAAGCGGTCGGAGAGGTAGTGCACCTCGTCCATGACCACGTACCCGAGACCGAGCAGGGTCTGCGAGCCGGCGTACAGCATGTTCCGCAGGACCTCGGTGGTCATCACGACCACGGGGGCGTCGGAGTTGACGCTGTTGTCGCCGGTGAGCAGGCCGACCTCGGCCGCGCCGTAGCGGCGGCACAGGTCGGCGTACTTCTGGTTCGACAGCGCCTTGATGGGCGTGGTGTAGAAGCACTTCTTGCCCTGTTGCAGGGCGAGGTGGACGGCGAACTCGCCCACGATCGTCTTGCCGGAGCCGGTGGGCGCGGCGACCAGCACGCCCTTGCCCGCCTCCAGCGCCTTGCAGGCCTCTATCTGGAACGGATCGAGGCCGAAGTCGTACATCTCGCGGAAGGAGGCGAGCGCGGTGGCCTGCTCGGCGGCGCGCCGACGCGCCGCCGCGTACCGCTCGGCCGGGGAGAGGTCCTCTGTCATCGTGCTTTCGAGCGTACCGGGCCGCACTGACAACAGGACGATCATTATCCGGATCACCTGCCACGCCAGGCAGCAGCGCGTGCGAACCGTCCATCAGCCTGACTTCCCTGAACGCGAGACCTCATCCTCTCTATACCAACTTGACACTTTCACGAACCGTCGATCATTGTATGTTGCGACACGCGTTCGATTAGTTACACAACGTGAAACCGCCTTTTCAAGGAGAAGAACTTGAAGCTCCCCCGTCCCCGCATGATCACCACCGCCGCCGCGGCGGCACTCGCCGTCGGCGGTCTCGTAGCCATGCCCGGCACCGCTTCAGCCGCTGCCGACAGCGACTGCAGCGCCAAGCAGCACAAGGACTTCGACACCCTCGGTGCCAATCTGGACGTCTACATCACGCTGTGCGTGTACCGGGACAGCAACAGCGACTACAAGGCCAAGGCGTACGTGTCCTGGGCCGACGGCGGCCAGGGCAATGCCGGCGGCATGGAGAAGTTTTACGTGCAGGTACGACTCGAGCGGAACGACGCCGACTACAGGACGAACACCACAAACTACTCAAACGTGATGAACGCTTATGGTTCGAGCTCGGCCAGCAACGAGACCACCGAATACCACAGCAGCACCACGGGTGGTTGGACTGCGGACGGCACCGTGTCGTACAACGTCGACCTTGACGGCGACGGTGACAAGACCTGGGCCCTGGGGGGCTCCCCGTCTATCTGATCTGAACACCAGATGGGGTGCCGTTCGCACTATGCAACGGCACCCCATCGTCATGAGAACACTCACCCGCAGAGACCGGGCTGCCTCACGTCACGTCGTCGTACCCGTTCACCCGGTCCTTGGCGATCTGCTCGGGCAGCGCGCCGGTCGCGCTCACGGTCTCGATGTCGCCGATGTCCTCGGGAGTGAGGTCCAGCTCGGAGGCCTCGTCGTCGGCGGGGCCGAGGGCCTCGCGGCGGCGCCTGCGCCGGTCGTTCACCAACGAAATGGCCACGGCGGCGAAGTACAGGATCCAGATCGGCCCGGCCAACGCGAGCATCGTCACCGGCTCAGTGCTCGGGGTGGCGACGGCCGCGAAGACCGTGATGCCCATGATCATGCCGCGCCACCAGCCGAGCATCCGCCTGCCGGTGACGGCGCCGGTGAAGTTGAGCATGACCAGCAGGAGAGGCAGCTCGAAAGACAACCCGAAGACGAGCACCATCCGGACGATCAAGTCGAGCAGTTCGTCCAGCGGCAGCTGGTTGTCGAGGTCCGCAGGCGAGAACTCGAGCAACACCGTTGCCATGGTGGGCAGAGTTATGTAGGCGAAGAAGGCCCCGCCCAGGAAAAGCGGAAACCCTGCGCCGACGAAAGCCAGAGCGTACTTCCTCTCGCGGCGGTGCAGACCCGGGGCGACGAACGCCCACAGCTGGTAGAGCCACACCGGAGACGCAAAAATCACGCCGGCCATGAGCGACACCTTCAGCGCGAGCGTGAAAGGCGTCAACAGGCCGTTGAGCACAATGCGAGCGCAGGTACCGCTGTCCTTCTCCGACAGCTCGGCGAAGCTCGCCTCGCATCCCACGGCATGCAGGATCGGGTCCGTGAAGAACTCGATGATGTCCTTGTAGAAGAAGGCGGCCACGACCGTCACGACGACAATGGCCAGCACGGCTTTCGCGAGCCGGTTGCGTAGCTCACGCAGGTGTTCCGCGAGGGGCATCCGCCCCTCGGGATCCTTCTTCTTCTTGCGGGCAGGCTTCAGCAACCCACGTTCCCATCTCGTGCGGCGGGCCGGAGGTCACCGGCCCTGCGTCAGCGCTTGGTCGTGTCCGTCGGCTCGGTGACCGGCCGGGAGCTGGTCACGTCGCCGGGGGCGGCCTGGATGACGCGCTGAGCCGGGGGCTGCTGGTCGTCAGCGGCCTGCGGCGGGTCGGCCGGGGCGGAGGACTTGTCCTCCTTCATCGCCTTGGCCTCGCTCTTGAGGATGCGCGCGGACTTGCCGAGGGAGCGGGCCATGTCCGGAAGCTTCTTCGCGCCGAACAGCAGGATGATGACGACGAGGATGAGAATGATCTCGGGAGCTCCGAGCCTTCCGAACATAAGTCTTTACCTTCTCACCGAGGCGGCTGGGTGGGTGCTGTCCGATCCTTTGGACAGGTGTCCGAAGGATCGTGCTGTCAGCGATCGTAACGCTCAGGGATGAACGCGAGGCAATCCCTGTGCGTACTCCCGATCCACGGCCCGGGCCTCGTTTTCCGGTGCCGCGATCAGCAGCGTACCTGCCGCACCCGCCACCTCGACAGGGCGAAGTTGCCCAAAGCGCCCCGGGCGCCGGACTCACGGAAACGGCACGGCCCCGCTCACAGGGCGTCCACGGACCGCGCCGCGCTCGCCCCCGCCCGCTCCAGCTCCTCGGCGGCACGGCCGATGCGCTGGGCCGATTCCGCCACCTGCCGCCCCAGCCGCCGCGCCTCCACGCACACCCGCACGGCCGGGACCGCGACCACGACGAGGCCGGCGAAACCCATGGCTACAGCAAACATCGACCAGAACATGACGTCCGCTCCAGTGCTCTCAAAGGGCCGAGTGGAGGCGCAGGGTGCGCACTCCCCCGCCGGTGAGGAGTTCCACGATGCGCTCCCCGGCCGGCTTGCGCACCGAGGCGCCGCACTCGGGGCAGGTGAAGGAGTAGAACGTGGTGCGGCTGGTGGCGCCGATCGCCAGCCGCAGGGCGTTCGCCGCGAGCTCGAAGCTGGCCCGGCACTCCGGGCAGCCCGCCCGGAACACCACCGGCGCCACGCTGCGCATCCCCGCGAACGCGGACGCCACCGTCATCTCCTGCACCCCGGACGCCGACTCGCTCACCGTGTCTGCTCCTGCCTGTCGTCCCACCCCGCCGGCCGCGGGCCGTCCGCGTCGATCACGTCGTACGCCGCCAGCGCCTCCCGGGCCGCCCGGCGGGCGCTCTCGGCCAGCTCCGCGGGCGCCACGATCCGGCCGTCGGCCCCCAGCCGCAGCGCCAGGCGCCGCAGCGACGCCGGCTCGGGCGTGCGCAAGGTGATCCGCAGCCCTCCGTCGGCCAGTTCCTCGGCGCTGTCGTGCGGGTAGTACTCGGCGACCCAGCGCCCGCCGGGCCCCACCTCGACCACGACCTCCGGGTCCTCGGCGGCCGGCTGCACCAGCCCCTCGGACAGATCGCGCAGTTCCACCTCGGGCGGCGCGGACGGCTCGTCGAGAACCTTGATCTCGGCCACCCGGTCCAGCCGGAAGGTACGCCGCGCCTCCGAGCGCCGGCACCACGCCTCGACATAGGTGTGGCCCACGCTGACCAGGCGGATCGGGTCGATCTCGCGCTCGGTGACCTCGTCGCGGGCCGGCGAGTAGTACCGGATCCACAGCCTGCGGCGCTCGGAGATCGCCCGGTCGACGTCGGCGAAGACGCCGCCCTCGGACTCGAACGTCACCGACAGCCGGGAGCTGGCGCCCGCCGCCTCGCCGGCCGCCGTCTCCACCTTGGCGGTGGCCCGCAGCAGCGCCTGCCGGTCGCTCTCCCTGAGCCCCGGCAGCGTGGCCACGGCCCGCGCCGCGACCAGCAGCGCGGTCGCCTCGTCGGCGGCCAGCCGCAGCGGCTCCGCCGCGTCCGCGCCGAGCGCGGCCGGGTTGTGCCACCAGATGCGCTCGCCGTCCGTGTCGATGTCGAGCAGATCGCCGCCGCGGAAACTCGTGCCGCACATCGGCAGCACGTCGAGGTCGGAGACCAGCTCGTCCTCGGTGATGCCGAAGGCGCGGGCGACGTCCGCGATCCTGGCGCCGGGGCGCTCCTTGAGATACGTCACCAGCGAGAGCATCCGCCGGGTCTGGTCGATGGCGTTCACGGGCCTGACCGGTTTGCCTGCCACTGTGCTCGTCCGCTCCCGCTCAGCCCTTGGCCACGGCACGCAGCCGGTCCACCACGTCGGCCCGCAGCTCCGCGGGGTCCAGGACCACCACGTCGGGCCCGAACTCCACCAGCCAGGCGTCCAGTCCGTGCCCGTACGGAATCTCCAACTCGTCCCACCCGTCGCCCAGTTCCCGCACCGAGGCGGCCCGCGCCCGCAGCGGGTAGCCGGCCCCCGAACGCAGCCGGATCCGCGCGGAGCGGTCGGCGGTCTCCCCCGCCCAGCTCGCCACGGTCTCCCGCACGGTGACGACGTCGGGCACCGGCGCCGTGTAGCGCCCGCCGCGCGAGCGCACCCTGCCGGTGATCCGGGACAGCCGGAACACCCGCTCGGCGCCCCGGTCACGGTCCCAGCCGGCCAGATACCAGTGGCCGCGCCAGCACTCCAGCGCCCACGGCTCCACCTGCCGGGGCTCGGGACGGGCGGCGGTCGCCTTGCGGTAGTCGAACACCACCGGGCGGCGGTCGCGGCAGGCCAGCATCAGCGGCTCGAAGGCGGCCTCGTGCACCGGGATGCGCGGCTCCAGGGCCCCGTGGGCCTCGTAGGGGTCGACGTCCTCCGGCAGCCCGGCCGCGCGCAGCTTCTGCAGGGCGCCGCTGGCCGCGCCGGCGAGCCGGGCCTGCTGCCACACCTTGGCGGCCAGTCCCAGCGCGGCGGCCTCCTCGGCGTCCAGGGTGATGGGCGGCAGCCGGTTGCTGTCCCGGCGGGCGAGATAGCCGACCTCGCCGTCCAGGTTCTCGACGGTCTCGATGACCAGGCCCAGCTCGCGCAGATCGTCCTTGTCCCGCTCGAACATCCGGTTGAACGAGTCGTCCGACCCGGCCTCGAGATAGGCCTCGATGGAGTCGCGCAGCTCGCGCTTGCTGAGCGGCCGGCGCGTCCCCAGCAGACACAGCGCCAGGTTCATCAGCCGCTCGGCCTTGGCAATGGCCATCGACGCCCTTCGCCTCCCTATGGTGCTTACGAGCGACGACCGTACCGCTCCGCGGTGTCCCGGCAAAAGCGGAGGCCCATGCCCCGGACGGACATGGGCCTCTCAACGGCCGGACGCGGCCGTCCGGCGGTCAGACGCCGAGCAGATCGACCACGAAGATCAGGGTCTCGCCGGGCTTGATCGCCGGGGTCGGGCTCTGGTTGCCGTAGGCCAGGTGCGGGGGAATGGTCAGCTGGCGGCGCCCGCCGACCTTCATGCCCTGCACGCCCAGGTCCCAGCCCTGGATGACCCGGCCGCCGCCCAGCGGGAAGCGGAACGGCGTCCCGCGGTTCCAGCTGGCGTCGAACTCCTCGCCCGTGCTGAAGGCGACGCCCACGTAGTGCACGGTGACGGTCTGGCCCGGCTGGGCCACCTCGCCGTCGCCCTCCCAGATGTCCTTGATCTCGAGGTCCGCCGGGGGCTCGCCGCCCGGGAAGTCGATCTCGGGCTTGTCGATGCTCACTTCATTTCTCCTTGTTGCCGACCTGCGTCACGGACAGTCTCACAGACTTCCCGATCACACGGTGCCCAGGATGTCGACGACGAAGACCAGCGTGTTCTTCGCCAGCTCGCTCTGCGGATCGGCGCCGTAACCGAGGGACGGCGGGATCACCAGCAGGACCCGGTCGCCCACGTTCTTGCCGACCAGGCCCTGGTCCCAGCCCTGCACGACGGCCCCGGTGCCGATCTGGAACGCCGTGGCGCCCCCGTGGTCCCAGGAGGAGTCGAACTTCTTGCCGTCCTCCCACTTGATCCCGGTGTACTGGGCGACGAGTCCCTGCCCGGCCTCGACCTTCTTGCCGTCGCCCTTGATCAGGACCTGCTCCTTAAGCTCCTTGGGGGGCTTGACGCCCTTGGGCACGGTGATGGTCGCCGCCTTCTGCGACGGAGCCTTCACCTCCGGCATGCCGGCCTCCGGGGCGGCCTGCTCGCCCTCGACCTCGCCCTTGGCGTCGACGGCCGCGGCGCCGACCGGGTCGACCACCCAGATCAGCACGTCCTTCGCGGTGATCCCGGACTGGGGGTTGAGACCCTCGCCGATCAGGTCGCCCGCGGTGCCCTGCACCAGGACCCGGCTGCCCGCCTTCTTGCCCTTCACGGCGTCCAGGACCTTCGCGGGCAGCTGCCGGCTCTGCTTGCCGACCTGCTCGACGGACTGCTGCTTGGGCGTCCCGGCGCCGCCCTGCTGCGCGCCCCAGGTGCCGCCCAGCTCCTCGTCGCCGCCCCACTTCTTGACCGTCCAGTCCAGCCGGACGAAGTCGGAGGCCTTGATCGCGCTGCCGCTGCCCTGGACGACCGTCCTGGTCACCGTCTTCTGCGACGGCTCGCCGCCCTCGGGCTCGGAGATCTCGGGCTTCTCCCCGACCTTCCCCTCGACCTGGGCGACGTCGGCCGCCGCCTCGCCCTTGCTGTCGTCGTCCGAACCGCATGCGGCGGTGAACAACAGTGCGGGAACGGTGAGCAGCGCCGCGAGGCGTCGATTCATGGTGTAGTTCATCAGTCCAACTGGGTTCGGGGGTGGGGGCGAGTGCCGCCACTCTACGACCAAAGAACGCCCGGTGCCCGGAGGCGTCGAACACCTCCGGGCACCGGGCGTTGCGATCAGGCCGCCACGGAGCGGCTGCGAACCCCGCTACATTCCGGCGATCAGCTTCTCCACCCGGTCGTCCACCGAACGGAACGGGTCCTTGCACAGCACCGTGCGCTGCGCCTGGTCATTGAGCTTGAGATGCACCCAGTCCACGGTGAAGTCCCGGCGCTGCTCCTGCGCCCGCCGGATGAAGTCGCCGCGCAGCCGGGCGCGCGTGGTCTGCGGCGGAACCGACTTGCCCTCGAAGATCTTCAGGTCGTTGCAGATCCGCGCCGCCTGCCCCTTCTTCTCCAGCAGGTAGTACAGCCCGCGACGCCGGTGGATGTCGTGGTAGGCGAGGTCTATCTGCGCCACCCGCGGGTGCGACATCGTCATGTTGTGCTTGGCCCGGTACCGCTCCAGGAGCTTGTACTTCATCACCCAGTCGATCTCGGTGCCGATCCGGTCGAGGTCCTCCGCCTCGATCGCGTCCAGCGCCCGGCCCCACAGCTCCAGCACCTGCTCCACCGTGCCGGTGCGGATGCCGCGCCGCTCGCAGAAGTCGACGGCCTTCTCGTAGTACTCGCGCTGCACCTCGAGCGCCGAGGCCTCCCGGCCGCTGGCCAGCCGCACCTTGCGCCGGCCCGTGATGTCGTGGCTGACCTCGCGGATCGCCCGGATCGGGTTCTCCAGCGTCAGGTCCCGCATCACCGTGCCGGCCTCGATCATGCGCAGCACCAGATCGGTCGCCCCGACCTTCAGCAGCATCGTCGTCTCGGACATGTTCGAGTCGCCGACGATCACATGCAGGCGGCGGTAGCGCTCGGCGTCCGCATGCGGTTCGTCACGCGTGTTGATGATGGGCCGGGAACGCGTCGTCGCCGAGGAGACGCCCTCCCAGATGTGCTCGGCCCGCTGGCTGACGCAGAACACCGCCCCGCGCGGCGTCTGCAGCACCTTGCCCGCGCCGCACAGCAGCTGACGCGTGACGAGGAACGGGATGAGGATGTCCGCCAGCCGGGAGAACTCCCCGTGCCGGGCGACGAGATAGTTTTCGTGGCAACCATAGGAGTTGCCGGCGGAGTCGGTGTTGTTCTTGAAGAGGTAGACGTCGCCTGCGATTCCCTCCTCGTGCAGGCGTCGTTCCGCGTCCACCAGGAGCCCTTCCAGAATGCGCTCGCCGGCCTTGTCGTGGGTGACCAGCTCGGTCACGTTGTCACATTCGGGTGTCGCGTATTCCGGATGCGAACCCACGTCGAGATAGAGGCGGGCGCCGTTGCGCAGAAAGACATTGCTGCTACGGCCCCATGACACGACACGGCGGAAGAGGTACCGCGCCACCTCGTCAGGCGACAGACGGCGCTGTCCCCTGAACGTGCACGTGACGCCGTACTCGTTCTCCAGCCCGAAAATGCGGCGGTCCATGACTGAACATTACGCCCGATCCCCGGAACTGAAACGGGGTTCGGCAGCACGATTTGGATCATTTTCCGAAGAAGCGGCGACGACCGCCGTTCTCGGCCCCACTGCCAATACCCGCCCCGTCGCCAGCAAAACCAGCAACGACACACCGCCCGCCGCCCCCGGCACCGCGAACCCCCACAGCGCCCCGCCCCACTCCAGCACCGGCCCCGTCAGCCCCGTCCCCACCGACGCCCCCACCGTGAACGTCGTCACCAGCCACGAGAACGCCTCCGTGACCGTGCCCCGCGGCGCGTGGCGGTCCACGATGACGAACGCACAGGCGATCGCGGGCGCCAGGAACACACCCGCCAGCGCGGTCAGCGCCGCCATCGCCACCGGACCCGGCATCAGCATCAGCGGCAGATAACACACCGCCAAAAGCCCCACCAGCACGCGCAGTCGCCGCTCCGGCGCACCAGCCCACCGTCGCGCCCCGTACACGGACCCGCCCACCAGCGCGCCCAGCCCCAGCGCCGCCATCAGCCAGCCGTAGACGGCGTCGCCCCCGTGCCCGTCCGCGTACGACACCGCCGCCACGGTGATCGAGCCGAGCGCCACGCCCACGAACAGGAACGCCGCCAGCAGCGCCACCAGCCCCGGCGAACGCAGCGCCCCCAGCCAGTGGGCCTCGCGCGGCGCGGACCGCCAGGCACGCGACGGCGGCGACAGCACCACCGACAAGGCCCCCAGCACACCGACCGCGTTCACCAGCAGCAGCGCCGCCTGCGCCGACCACAGCGACACGCACAGCGTCACCAGCAGCGGCCCGACGGTGAACATGACCTCCTGCGCCACCGCGTCCATCGCGTACGCCGTGTGCACCTGGTCCTCCCGGCGCAGCACCGACGGCCACAGCGCCCGCAGCCCGCCCTCCAGGGGCGGCGTGAACAGGCCGGCCGCGGCCACGGCCGCATACGACAGCGCGAGCGCCCCCGTGCCGCTGACGGCGAAGACGGCCGTCGCCAGGGCGGAGGCGAGGGCGGCCGGCAACTGGACGCGCGGCTGGCCGTACAGGTCCACCAGGCGGCCCAGCACGGGCTGCCCGACCGCGTTGGCGACCCCGTACACGGCCGCCAGCACGCCGGCGAGGCTGTACGAACCGCCCTCCGCGCGGACGAACAGCACGATCGCGATCGCCGCCGTCGCGTTCGGCAGCCGCCCCACCAGCGTCCCGACCAGCAGCCGGGTGGCGTGCTTCGCCCGGAGGATCTCCAGATATCCCGTGGCCATGTCCGCCTTCCGACCGGGTCGCACTGCGGTTGCCCGGAGGTTGTACGTATAACGTCGTTCGTCATACGTACCATGTCCGCTGTTCACCCGTCCAGGCGTCAGACCCGGACGACCGCCCACGAAGGAGCAGGCCGACGGTGGCACCCGGCAGCACCCGACCCACCAGCCGCGACGTCGCCCAGGCCGCCGGCGTCTCCCAGGCCGCCGTCTCCCTGGTCCTCGGCGGCAAGTGGCGCGGCCGGGTATCCGAACCCACCGCCCGACGGGTACGCCAGGCCGCCGAGGAACTCGGCTACCGGCCCAACCTCGCCGCCCGCAACCTGCGCCTCGGCCGCACCCGCACCGTCCTCCTCGTCGTCCCCGCCCTCACCACCGAGTTCTTCGCCGGCGTCTACACCGGCGCCGCCCGCGTCGCCGCCGCCCACGGCTTCGGCGTCGTCCTCTACCCCTCCCCCGAAGGCATCGGCCCCGCCAAGGACCCCTTCGCCTCCGCCCAGGCCGCCCTCGACGGCGTCATCGCCTCCTCCATGGCCGCCGACGCCCTCACCGCCATCCGCGGCGGCCAGCTCCCCCTCGTCATGCTCGACAGCGACCCCGCCGGCAGCCCCGGCGCCGCAGCCACGGTCAACCTCGACATCGCCGACGCCGTCCGCCGGATCGCCGAACACCTCCTGGGCCTCGGCCACCGCCGCTACCTCCACCTCGCCGCCGACGTGCCCTCCTGGACCTTCGCGGTCCGCGCCCGGGAACTGGCCGCCCGCCTCACCACCGCCCCCGGCACCACCCTGCACACCGCCCGCGCCCCCCTGACCATCGACGGCGCCCTCGCCGCCGCCCAGGCCGCCCTCACCCGCCCCGGCCCCCGCCCCACCGCCATCGTCTGCGACGACGACAAACTCGCCGCCGGCGCCTACAAGGCCCTGCGCCGCCTCGGCCTGCGCATCCCCGACGACATCTCCGTCACCGGCCTGGACGACCTCGCCCTCGCCACCGCCATCGACCCCGAACTGACCACCGTCCGCCTCGACGCCGAACAGTTCGGCGAACGCGGCATGCGAGCCCTCCTCGCCGTCCTCGAAGGCCGCGAACCCGAACGCGGCGACATCCCCGTCGAACTCGTCGTACGCGCCTCCACCGCGCCCCCGCCGGCCGACTGACCCCGCGCACAGGAAAGCCCCGGCCGTCCAACCCCCGGCCGGGGCTCCCGCACACCGCGCGCTACGGCTACTCGTCCTCGCCTGCCTGGTCCTCGGCCTCCGCCGCCGTCGACGCGCCATTGGCCTCCAGCAGCCGGCCCAGCTGACGGCCGGTGATCCGCTTGAACTTGCGCTTCTGCGGACGCGTACGGTCCAGCACCGCCACCTCCAGCCGCTCGGCGGGAATCTCCCGCTCACTGCCGTTGGTGTCCCGCGACAACGCCTGCACCGCCAGCTTCAGCGCCTCCGCCAGCGTCATGCCGTCCCGGTGCCGCTGATCCAGATAGCTGCTGATCTGTTCCGCGTTGCCGCCCACCGCCACCGAGCCGTGCTCGTCCACGATCGAGCCGTCGTGCGGCAGCCGGTAGATCTGGTCCCCGTCCGGCGTCTCACCGACCTCGGCCACGACCAGCTCCACCTCGTACGGCTTCTCACCCGCCGAGGAGAAGATCGTGCCCAGCGTCTGCGCGTAGACGTTCGCGAGACCACGCGCCGTCACGTCGTCCCGGTCGTAGGTGTAACCCCGCAGATCGGCGTAGCGCACACCGCCGATCCGCAGGTTCTCGTACTCGTTGTACTTGCCGGCCGCGGCGAAGCCGATCCGGTCGTAGATCTCGCTGAACTTGTGCAGCGCACGGGACGGGTTCTCACCGACGAACACGATGCCGTCGGCGTACTGCAGCACGACCAGGCTGCGACCGCGGGCGATGCCCTTGCGGGCGTACTCCGCCCGGTCGGCCATGGCCTGCTGGGGTGAGACATAGAACGGCGTCGACACCGGTTATCCGTCCCTTTCTGTGGAAGTCACTGGATCACCCTGACCAAGAACCGCCGCGCCTACAGCAACGCGGCCCGCGGACCGTCCGGCTGCTCCAGACGCCGCTCCAGCACCGCGCGGGCGATCTCCGAGGACTCGTCCTCGGTCAGCCGGCGGAAACCGTCCTCGGTGATCACGGTGACGATCGGGTAGATCCGGCGGGCGACATCGGGACCACCGGTCGCCGAGTCGTCGTCTGCCGCGTCGTACAGGGCCTGCACCACGAGGGTCGTGGCGTCGGCCTCGGTCAGATCGGCACGGAACAGCTTCTTCATGGCACCGCGCGCGAAGATCGAGCCCGAGCCCGTCGCCGCGAAGCCGTGCTCCTCGGAACGGCCGCCCGTCACGTCGTAGGAGAAGATCCGGCCCCTGCCGCGGTCCACGTCGTACCCGGCGAACAGCGGCACCACGGCCAGGCCCTGCATGGCCATGCCGAGGTTGGAACGGATCATCGTGGACAGGCGGTTCGCCTTGCCCTCCAGCGACAGCTGGGCGCCCTCCACCTTCTCGAAGTGCTCCAGCTCCAGCTGGAACAGCTTCACCATCTCCACGGCCAGACCGGCGGTGCCGGCGATGCCCACCGCCGAGTACTCGTCGGCCGGGAACACCTTCTCGATGTCCCGCTGCGCGATGACGTTCCCCATGGTCGCGCGCCGGTCACCGGCGAGCACGACACCGCCCGGGAACGTCACGGCCACGATCGTGGTGCCGTGCGGCGCCTCGATCACGCCCTGCGTGGGCGGGAGTTGACGGTTGCCGGGCAGCAGCTCGGGCTGGTGCTCGGAGAGGAAGTCCATGAAGGAGGACGACCCAGGCGTCAGGAAGGCAGCTGGTAGACGCCCGGTGCTACGAGTGTTGGCTTCCACGCGTTTCCTTCCAGGTAAGCGGCCGCACGGCGGACGGCGTCGGGATCGTCCCCCAACTTGCCGATGGCCGAATTGCAGTTGAAGCACAGTACGCCACGGACCCTACCCGTCTTGTGGCAGTGATCCACATGCACGGCGGGCACCTTCGGAAAGATCACACGGAGCCACGCCCGGGCAGCGACGCTCGCGTCACTCCCGGCTGTGGTGAGGACGCGCCGTTCGGCGAACGCTGCTCGCGGCACGTGCTCCTCGTACCGCGAACAGCGATTCACCCGACCTTCACCTCAAAGGCAGAAAGTCGCTAAGACCTTCGACTCGAAGGCTATTCGCCGCCTTTTTGAACGAATGAGCGAACGAAGTCCTCGGCGTTCTCCTCGAGCACGTCGTCGATCTCGTCCAGCACCGAGTCCACGTCGTCGCTCAGCTTCTCCTGGCGCTCCTTGAGGTCCTCCGCGGCCTGCGTCTCCGCGGCCTGCTCCTCGACCTCCTCCGTGGAACGCGTCGCCTTCTGCTGGCCGCCGCCGGTGTCCTTGGTCGCCATATCCCTCACCCCGCTCAGTTCGCCCGACATCTGCCGATCGGTGATGATCAGACCCTACAAGCCGGGTCCGACATCGGCCCCGCAGTTCCTTCAACGTACGGGGCCCACCTCGATGATTCCCGGGGGCCGGGGTTTCCACCCCGGCCGCCCGCCCCCGGACGGGTACCCCTCAGCCGCCGGAAAGGACCTTGACCAGGTCCTCCGCGGTGCGGCAGCGGTCCAGGAGCTCCTTGACGTGATTACGCGTTCCGCGAAGCGGTTCCAGGGTTGGGACCCGCTGGAGCGAGTCCCGGCCCGGGAGGTCGAAGATGACCGAGTCCCAGGAGGCCGCGGCGACGTCGTCGGCGTACTGCTCCAGGCAGCGTCCGCGGAAGTAGGCGCGGGTGTCCTCCGGGGGCTTGGTGACGGCCCGCTGGACCTCCGCCTCGTCCAGCAGGCGCTTGATGCGGCCGCGAGCGGCGAGGCGGTTGTAGAGGCCCTTGTCGGGGCGTACGTCGGCGTACTGGAGGTCGACCAGGTGGAGCCGGGCGGCGTCCCAGTCGAGGCCGTCGCGGCGCCGGTAGCCCTCCATCAGTTCGCGTTTGGCGACCCAGTCGAGCTCTCCGGCGAGGCTCATGGGGTCGCGTTCGAGCCGGTTGAGGGTGTCCTCCCAGCGGGCGAGGACGTCCTTGGTCTGGTCGTCGGCGTCGGCCCCGAAGCGTTCCTCGACGTATTTGCGGGACAGCTCGAAGTACTCCATCTGGAGCTGGACCGCGGTGAGCGTCCGGCCGCTGCGCAGGGTGACGAGCCGCTTGAGGGTCGGGTCGTGGGAGACCTGGTGCAGGGTGCGGACGGGCTGGTCGACGGCCAGGTCGACGGCGATGAAGCCGTCCTCGATCATGGACAGGACCAGGGCCGTGGTGCCCAGCTTGAGGTAGGTCGAGATCTCGGAGAGGTTGGCGTCGCCGATGATCACGTGGAGCCGGCGGTATTTCTCGGCGTCGGCGTGCGGCTCGTCGCGGGTGTTGATGATCGGGCGCTTGAGGGTGGTCTCGAGACCGACCTCGACCTCGAAGTAGTCGGCGCGCTGGCTGAGCTGGAAGCCGTGTTCGTGGCCGTCCTGGCCGATGCCGACGCGGCCGGCGCCGGCGAAGACCTGGCGGGAGACGAAGAAGGGCGTCAGGTGGCGCACGATGTCCGAGAAGGGGGTCTCCCGCTTCATCAGGTAGTTCTCGTGGGTGCCGTAGGAGGCGCCTTTGTTGTCGGTGTTGTTCTTGTAGAGGTGGATCGGCTGGGCGCCGGGCAGCTGCGCGGCCCGCTCGGCGGCCTCGGCCATGATCCGTTCGCCGGCCTTGTCCCAGAGGACGGCGTCCCGGGGGTTGGTGACCTCGGGGGCGCTGTATTCGGGGTGGGCGTGGTCGACGTAGAGGCGGGCGCCGTTGGTGAGGATGACGTTGGCGAGGCCGATGTCCTCGTCGGTGAGCTGGCTGGAGTCGGCGACCTCGCGGGCGAGGTCGAAGCCTCGGGCGTCCCGCAGGGGGTTCTCCTCCTCGAAGTCCCAGCGGGCCCGGCGGGCCCGGTGCATCGCCGCCGCGTAGGCGTTGACGATCTGGGACGAGGTGAGCATGGCATTGGCGTTGGGGTGGCCGGGGACGGAGATCCCGTACTCCGTCTCGATGCCCATTACTCGCCGTACGGTCATGCGGCCCTCCTTGCCCGGCGGCTCCCTCGGTCGCGGGCGCCGCTCAGATCCCGCCGGCGCCGGGTGGTGTGCGCGGTGCCGGTGCCCGCGACCGGCGGTTCGGCGGTATGGAAGAGCCTAGAACGCCTTTGCGCTGGTGGGGAGATCATTTGCGTCATTGCCTTGCGCGGTTCCATTGCGGCCGTGGCCGGAAAAGCAGTCGGCTGCGGGTACCCGGCGGGGCACCCGCAGCCGCCCTGTGCTTTAAAGGTACTGCCCGGTGTTCGCCACGGTGTCGATGGAGCGGCCGGTGTCGGATCCCTGCTTTCCGGTGATCAGGGTGCGGATGTAGACGATCCGCTCGCCCTTCTTTCCGGAGATCCGGGCCCAGTCGTCCGGGTTGGTGGTGTTGGGCAGGTCCTCGTTCTCCTTGAACTCGTCCACGCAGGCCTGGAGGAGGTGGGAGACGCGCAGACCCTTCTGCTGGTGTTCGAGGAAGTCCTTGATCGCCATTTTCTTGGCGCGGCCCACGATGTTCTCGATCATGGCGCCGGAATTGAAGTCCTTGAAGTAGAGGACTTCCTTGTCGCCGTTGGCGTAGGTGACCTCGAGGAAGCGGTTCTCCTCGGATTCGGCGTACATGTGTTCCACGGCCGTCTGGATCATGGCCTGGACGCATGCGCCCCGGTCTCCGCCGTGCTCTCCGAGGTCCTCGGAGTGCAGCGGGAGCCGCTCTGTCAGGTACTTGCCGAAGATGTCCTTGGCGGCTTCGGCGTCGGGACGCTCGATCTTGATCTTCACGTCGAGCCGGCCGGGGCGCAGGATGGCCGGGTCGATCATGTCCTCGCGGTTGGAGGCGCCGATCACGACCACGTTCTGCAGGCCCTCGACGCCGTCGATCTCGGCGAGGAGCTGCGGCACGATGGTGTTCTCGACGTCGGAGCTGACGCCGGAGCCGCGGGTGCGGAAGAGGGATTCCATCTCGTCGAAGAAGACGATGACGGGGGTGCCCTCGCTGGCCTTCTCGCGGGCCCGCTGGAAGACGAGGCGGATCTGCCGCTCCGTCTCGCCGACGTACTTGTTCAGCAGCTCGGGGCCCTTGATGTTGAGGAAGAAGCTCTTGCCGGCGGCCTGGCCGGTGACCTCGGCGACCTTCTTGGCCAGCGAGTTGGCGACGGCCTTGGCGATGAGCGTCTTGCCGCATCCGGGGGGGCCGTAGAGCAGGACGCCCTTGGGCGGGCGCAGTTCGTGCTCCTTGAACAGGTCCGGGTAGAGGTACGGCAGCTCGACCGCGTCCCGGATGGCCTCGATCTGGTTGCCGAGGCCTCCGATCTGCTCGTAGCCGATGTCGGGGACCTCTTCGAGGACGAGTTCCTCGACCTCGCTCTTGGGCACGACCTCGTAGACGTAGCCGGAGCGGGGTTCGAGCAGCAGGGCGTCGCCGGCGCGGATGGTCACGTCCAGCAGCGGCTCGGCGAGCCGTACCACCCGTTCCTCGTCGGTGTGCCCGAGCACCAGGGCGCGCTCGCCGTCCTCGAGGATCTCCTTGAGGGTGACGATCTCGCCGACGCGCTCGAACTGCATGGCCTCGACCACGTTGAGCGCTTCGTTGAGCATGACTTCCTGGCCGCGCCGCAGCTCGTCGAGCTCGACGCTGGGGCTGACGTTCACCCGGAGCTTGCGGCCGCCGGTGAAGATGTCGGCGGTGCCGTCGTCGTTGGCCTGCAGGAAGACGCCGAAGCCGGCGGGCGGCTGGGCGAGCCGGTCGACCTCTTCCTTGAGGGCCACGATCTGGTCGCGGGCCTCGCGCAGGGTGTTGGCGAGTCGTTCGTTCTGGGCGGACACGCCGGCCAGGTTGGTCTGCAGCTCGACGATCCGCTCTTCGAGAATCCTCGTGTGTCGCGGAGAGTCGGCGAGCTTGCGTCGCAGGACGGCGATCTCCTGCTCAAGGTAGGCAATCTGCCCGGCCGGGTCGTCGGACCCGCGTCCCGGGCGGATGCCGCGGTTCATGTCGTCGTCGTGGGCTGCCACGGTCCTCACCTCCTCCAAGGGGAGCTGGACGCTTCCAGACCCTACCTGGGTGGGTGTCGATTGAAACCCCTAGATCACAAAGACTGTCGGGGTGTGTCCGATCTTCACCCTTGCGCTCTCCCTCACGCCAGGGGAATACCCACGGAACGCGATGGAAAAGCAGCCGGAGGTAGGGTCGAAGCGTTCAACACCCGTCAGAGCTGGCCGGATTCCCGTTCGGTTCGTTACGGAAGGAAGAGGGCAGGAGAGTGACCGTGCAGCAGGAGGCCGGAGTCGAGGGTGAGGCCCTGGAGGTGTGGATCGATCAGGATCTGTGCACCGGCGACGGCATCTGCGTCCAGTACGCGCCCGAGGTGTTCGAGCTGGACATCGATGGTCTGGCCTATGTGAAGGGCGCGGACGACGAGCTGTTGCAGGCGGCGGGGGCGACAACGCCCGTGCCGTTGCCGCTTCTCACGGACGTGGTGGACTCGGCTCGGGAGTGTCCGGGCGAATGCATCCATGTGCGTCGGGTTTCGGACGGGGTCGAGGTCTTCGGTCCGGACGCGGAGTGACTTGATCTTTACGGTGGGTTAGGGCTGTCTGATTTCTCACACCGGCGGAGCAGGGCCGGGATGCGGCGGTCAGACGCTGCGGGCCTCGGCGGGTGACGAGCGGACGAACGCACCGTTCTTCCACTGCCACTTCGCGCTCTCCTCGACGTCGGGGCAGCAGGTCGGCACGGAGTCGGAGGAGTAGCCGAGGAGGGTCGCGAGCACGGCGCCGTCGCGGGCGGTGAAGTCGCGGACGGTGTACCGGTCCTTGGGGTCGAGGAGGGTGGCGACGACGCGGGGGGCCGCCTGGCCCGCGGCCCGGGTGAGGACGTAGACGCCGTCGGGCGGCGTGCTGATGCCGGCGTCGCAGTGGACGACGGCGACGGTCTCGGGCCGGTGGTCGCCGTCGAGGTCGGTGGACTGCTTGCGTTCCACCACGGCGTCGACGGGGCCGCACTCGATGGGGAAGTCGACGCCGTCGGTGGTCGGGGGCGCGGCGGCGGGGGCGGCGGGCTGCGCCTGGTGGCGGGGGGTCTGGGCGGCGGTCGCCGGGTCGGGCTGGAGCGTCGAGGAGAGGGCGACCACGCCGGCGACGGCGGTGGCGGTGGCCAGCCAGTGGATGGGGCGGGTGTGGGCGTGGGCCAGTTCCGGGACCGCGGAGTGCTGCACTAGGAGTGTCTCCCGTGAGGGCTGTGCCGGTGGGGGTGGCCTGCATGGTGCCACACGCCGTGGTGCCTGTGAACGGTGGGGTCGGCCGCCCGGTGGTGGGCGGTGGCGGGGTGTCAATGCGCGGACGCCGTGGCCGGGTTCCCGGCGGTCTGCGGGAACTCGGCCACGGCGTGGTGGGGTTGGCCGTGCGGGGGCACCGGGTGCGCGACGGCCCGGGTGGGTCAGCGGCCCATTCCGCCGTCGGCGTTGGGTCCGGAGTAGTCCTCGCCGTAGGCGCCCTTGGCGGGGCGGCGGCGGCGCATGGGCGGCTCGACGCCGTCGGCGAGGCGGCGGGCGGTGAGGAGGAAGCCGGTGTGGCCGATCATCCGGTGGTCGGGGCGGACGGCGAGGCCCTCGATGTGCCAGTTGCGGATCATCGTCTCCCAGGCGGTCGGCTCGTTGAAGGAGCCGATCTCGCGGATGGACTCGACGGTCCGGGCGAGCTGGGTGGTGGTGGCGACGTAGCAGCACAGGATGCCGCCGGGGACGAGCGCCTTGGAGACGGCCTCCAGGCATTCCCAGGGGGCGAGCATGTCGAGGATGACGCGGTCGACGTCGGTGTCGGACAGGTTGTCCTGGAGGTCGCCGACGGTGAGCTGCCAGGCGGGGTGCGGGCCGCCGAAGTAGCGTTCGACGTTGGCCTGGGCGATCTCGGCGAAGTCGGCGCGGCGCTCGTAGCTGTGCAGCATGCCCTGGTCGCCGATGGCGCGCAGCAGGAAGCTGCTGAGCGAGCCCGAGCCGACGCCGGCCTCCACGACGCGGGCGCCGGGGAAGATGTCGGCGAAGGCGAGGATCTGCCCGGCGTCCTTGGGGTAGACGACGGCGGCCCCGCGGGGCATGGACAGGACGTAGTCGGGGAGCAGGGGGCGCAGCGCGAGGTAGGCGACGTTCCCGGTGGTGCGGACAACGCTGCCCTCGGGTGCGCCGATCAGTTCGTCGTGCGGGAAGGAACCCTTGTGGGTGTGGAAGTTCTTCCCGGCTTCGAGCGTGAACGTGTAGTGGCGGCCCTTGGGGTCGGTCAGCTGTACCTGGTCCCCGACCTTGAAGGGCCCGCGACGGCGGGCGGCACCGGTCGGTTCGGACATGTGACCAGCCTACCGGTCGTCGGCGGAGGCGCCGACCACCGGCCGGGCGGCTAGGAGGGCCTGGCCATGGCCTTCACGAAGGCGCGCTCGACGTCGGCGGCGGACAGGACGCCGTAGATGGCGCCGGTGTCCTCGACGACGAGGTATTCGGTGGCGGGGGTGGCGCGCAGGGCTTCGAGCAGGTCCTCGCCGGCCAGTTCGGCGGAGACGCGCATGCCGTCGGTGATCTCCTGGGCGAGGCCGCCGACGGTGACCCAGGGGCGGCGGTGTTCGGGTACGCCGACGATGGCGGTCTCGCGGACGAGGGAGTGCGGGCTGCCGTCGGAGTCGACGACGACGAGGGCGCGGGCTCCGGCGGCGTTGGCGCGGCGCAGGGCCTCGGAGAGGGGGGTGTGGCTCTCGACGGGGACGGCCCGGCGGGTGAGGGTGCGGGCACGCAGTTCGGGGAGGTGCTCGCGCAGGCGGGCGACGCGCAGGCTGTTGCCGGCGCCGGTCCAGATGATGGCGGCGAGGATCGCGGCGAGCAGGGCGTCCATGACGGTGTCCATGCCGACGTTGTCGACGGCGTCGGAGCCGAGGGCGCCCGACTGGGTGAGCAGGGGCAGGCCGATCAGGACGGAGACGGCGAGGGCGCGGCCGACCCAGGCGGCGGCGACGGTGCCGGTCATGGGCTTGCCGGTGATCTTCCAGACGACGGCGCGGAGCATGCGGCCGCCGTCGAGGGGGAGGCCGGGCAGGAGGTTGAAGGCGGCGACGATGAGGTTGGAGATCATCAGGCCGGCCAGCAGGACGCCGGGGACGGTGCCGGGCTCGACGGGGAGCAGGGCGAGGTAGAAGAGGCCGGCGAGGACGAGGGAGAGCAGAGGGCCGACGAAGGCGAGGACGAACTCCCGGCCGGGGGTTTCGGCGTCCTTCTCGATCTCGGAGACGCCGCCGAAGAACTGGAGCTGGATGCGGCGCACGGGGAGTTTGAAACGGAGGGCGGCGACGGTGTGGGCCAGCTCGTGGACGAGTACGGAGGCGTAGAAGGCGACGGCGAAGAAGAGGGAGACGAGGTAGCGGGCGGCGCCCAGCTCGGGCAGGACGCGGTCCAGCTGTCCGCCGAAGACCCAGGTGATCAGGGCGGCGACGAGGAACCAGCTGGGCGCAACGTACACGGGCACCCCGAAGGGCCGTCCCATCAGCAGGCCGCCGCCGGGTTCGGGCCGCTGTGCGGCGGGCGCGTCTCCGAAGGCGGGCTGTCCCTTGGCGCCGCCCGCGGGGGGCCGGGGCGGGGAGGCGGGGCGGTCGGCGGGGGGCGGGGACTGGGGGGCGCGGGCGGGCGCGTCCTCCGGGGAGGCCGGGGTCGGGGGCGGCGCGGGCGTGGGGGCCGGGGACGTCTCGGGTGCCGGCGACTCGGGTGCCGGCGACTCGGGGCGTGCGTCCGGGGCGGGGGTGGCCGAGTCGGGCTCGCCCCGGGTCTCCTCGGCCTCCTCGGCCGGCGTCTCGGGGCGCTCGTCGGGGGCCGGGCCGGCCGTGTCGCCCGGTGGGCGGGTCGGGGAGGGCGTGGGTCGGTGTTCGGTCGGCTGTTCGGTGCCCGGCCGCGGCTGCCCGCTCCCGCCGCTCTCGTTCACGGTGTCCCCTCGTTTCAGCGTCTTCCGCGCCTGCCGGGGCGGAAGGGTCTGGGGTCGATGGTATGCGGACCCCGCGTCGCGTTCCGCCCCGGCACCGCGACTGGGTCGCTGTCAGTGGCGGGCCGTATGGTCTGTGGGCATGGAGACCAGCACCGGGGGCGCGACGGAGGCCCACAGCATCGGCCAGGGCGATACCGCTACGGGGGCGGCCGCCGCCGTCAGTGTTTCCCGTGAGCGCGTGGTCATGCCTCCGTCCTCGCTGTCGCCGTCGCGTGCCGGTGACTTCATGCAGTGCCCGCTGCTGTACCGGTTCCGGGTGATCGACCGGCTGCCGGAGAAGCCGAGCGAGGCTGCGACCCGGGGCACGCTGGTGCACTCGGTGCTGGAGCGGCTCTTCGACGCCCCGGCCGCGGAGCGCACCGCGCCGCGCGCCAAGGCGCTGATCCCGGGGCAGTGGGACCGGCTGCGGGAGTCCCGGCCGGAGGTGGCCGAGCTGTTCGCGGACGATCCGCGGGGCGAGCGGCTGGCGCGCTGGCTGGGCGAGGCGGAGCGGCTGGTGGAGCGATGGTTCACGCTGGAGGACCCGAGCCGGCTGGAGCCGGCCGAGCGGGAGCTGTTCGTGGAGGCGGAGCTGGAGTCGGGGCTGCGGCTGCGCGGGATCATCGACCGGGTCGACGTGGCGCCGACCGGGGAGGTGCGGATCGTCGACTACAAGACGGGCAAGGCTCCGCGCCCGGAGTACGCCGAGGGCGCGCTGTTCCAGATGAAGTTCTACGCCTTGGTGGTGTGGCGGCTGAAGCGGGTGGTGCCCCGCCGGCTCCAGCTGGTGTATCTCGGCAGCGGCGACGTGCTGACGTACGACCCGGTCGTGGCCGATCTGGAGCGGGTGGAGCGCAAGCTGCTGGCGTTGTGGGAGGCGATCTCGCAGGCCACCGAGAGCGGCGACTGGCGGCCGCGCCCGACGAAGCTGTGCGGCTGGTGCGATCACCAGTCGGTGTGCCCGGAGTTCGGCGGCACTCCCCCGCCCTATCCGCTGCCGGTGAGGGCGGTCGAGTCGGGCCCCGTGGCGCAGGGCAGAATGGGCGCGGACTAGCCGAAGGAGACTTACGTGGCCATCCGTGTCCTACTGGTCGACGACCAGCCGCTGCTGCGTACGGGCTTCCGGATGATCCTGGAGGCGGAGCAGGACATCGCGGTCGTCGGGGAGGCCGGTGACGGCCTTCAGGCGCTCGACCAGGTGCGGGCCCTGCAGCCCGACGTGGTGCTCATGGACATCCGTATGCCGCGGATGGACGGCGTGGAGGCGACCCGGCAGATCACCGGCCCCGGCCGGGACGGCCCGGCGAAGGTGCTGGTGCTGACGACGTTCGATCTGGACGAGTACGTGGTGGAGGCGCTGAAGGCGGGGGCCAGCGGTTTCCTGCTGAAGGACGCGCCGGCCAACGAGCTGGTGCAGGCCATCCGGGTGGTGGCGGCCGGGGAGGCGATGCTCGCGCCGAGCATCACGCGCCGGCTGCTGGACAAGTACGCCACGCATCTGCCGTCCGGCGAGGAGCCGGTGCCCGACACGCTGAACACGCTCACCGAGCGTGAGGTGGAGGTGCTGAAGCTGGTCGCCCGCGGGCTGTCGAACGCGGAGATCGCCGCGGATCTGTTCGTCAGTGAGACGACCGTCAAGACGCATGTGGGTCATGTGCTGACGAAACTGGGGCTGCGGGACCGGGTGCAGGCCGCGGTGTACGCGTACGAGAGCGGTCTGGTGCGTCCCGGCGCGCAGTGAGCGGCCGAGGCCGCCGGGCATCCCAGGACGCCGGGAGGGCGCCCGCTTCGTCGAGGCGGGCGCCCTCCGGTGTGTTCGGCGCCGGGTCAGGCCTTGCTGATCTCCCAGAAGCGGAACACGGTCGAGGCGTCGAGGCAGTACTCGAGGCCGTACACGCCGTCCCGGACGACGGCGTACTGCTTGGCCTGCCACACCGGCAGGACGGGCAGTTCGTCGGCGACGATGTCCTGGAGCCGCCCGTACTCGTCGTCGGTGGCGGCGCGGTCGCTCATGGCCGCCGTGCGCGGGATGAGGGTGCCGGTGATGGTGCCGTTGGCGTAGTTGTTGTCGAGGACGTTGCCCTCGCCGAAGAACGGCGCGGTGAAGTTGTCGGCGTCGGGGTAGTCGGGCACCCAGCCCTTGACGTAGACGCCGTACTTGCCGGCGGCGATGTCCTTCTCGTACTGCTCGAAGGGGACGGACTTGACGTCCGCCTCGAACAGGCCGCTCTCGTTGAGCTGCCCGGCGATGGCCTTGAGCTCCTGGTCGGTGGCGGGGCCGTAGCGGGAGGGCGTCGACCAGAGGGTGAGCCGGACCGTGTCGGTGATGCCGTCGGCGCGCAGCGCGGCCTCGGCCTTGGCCTTGGAGGGGCCGGCGCCGTAGGTGTCGAAGAAGGCGGTGTTGTGGCCGCCGATGCCGGCCGGGATGATCGAGTACAGCGGGGACGCGGTGCCCTGGTAGACGTCCTTGATCAGGGCTTCGCGGTCGATGAGGTGGGCGATGGCCTTGCGGACGCCGAGCCGGCCGGCGACGGGGTCGTCCATGTTGAAGACGAGGTGCTGGACCTCGGCGCTGCTGCCCTCGATGACCTCGATGCCGGCGCTGTCGGACGCCTTCTCGATGTCGGCGATGTCGCCGGCGCTCAGGCCTCGGTAGGCGATGTCGACGTCGCCGTCCTGGAGGGCCTTCTTGAGGGCGCTCTGGTCGCCGTGGAAGAACTTGAGGGTGACGCCGTCGTTCTGTACCTCGGCGGTGCCCTTGTAGTGCTCGTTGACGGAGAAGACGGCCTCGTCCTCGGTGAAGGACTCCAGCTTGTAGGGGCCGGAGCCGACGGCGCCGCCGTCCTCGCGCAGGCCGTCGGCGTCGTACTCGCGGTGGTTGACGATGGAGCCGGCGCCGGAGGCGATCTTGCTGGGGAAGGTGGCGTCGGGCACCTTCAGCCGGAAGACGACGGTCTTCTCGTCCGGGGTCTCGACCTCGTCCAGCATGGGGAACATGATCGCCGGGCCCTCGGCGTCGTCGATCTTCAGCATGCGGTCGAAGGAGAACTTGACGTCCTCGGAGGTGAGGGCGTCACCGTTGCTGAACTTCAGGCCGTCCTTCAGGGTGCACTTGTAGACCTTGGTCTCGGTGTCGGTGAAGGCGCAGGCGCTGGCGGCCTCGGGCTGCGGTTCGGTGCCGCCCTTGGGGAAGCTGAGCAGCGACTGGAAGACGTTGTTGAACAACAGCCAGGAGCCGGGGTCGTAGCCGGAGGCGGGGTCGGTGGCCAGGACGTCGTCGGACATCCCCATGACCACGTTCGAGCCGTTGTCGCCGGAGCCCCCGGTCTCCGTTCCGCATCCGGTCAGCAGGCCGGAGGCCAGTCCTGCCACGATCGGCAGGACGGGCCACTGGGTGCGCATGTTCACGTGCGTGTGCCTTACGTCGTTCTCGAAGCGTCGTTCTCGGAAAGGTCCCGGCGCCTCGGTCGGGGGCGCCGGGCACGAAGGGGTGGCGTCAGCCGCTCACACCGCGGCCGAGCTCCCACAGCTGGAGGGTGGAGGAGGAGTTGAGCGCGTAGGCGGCGCCGGTCACGTCGTCGCGTGCGGCGGCGTACTGCTTGCCCTGCCACAGCGGCAGGATCGGCACGTCCTCGGCCACGATGTCCTGGATCTCCGTGACGCTCTCGACGGCGGCGGACCGGTCGGCCTCGCGGCGGGAGTCGGGGATCAGGGTGCCCCGGATCCGGCTGTTGGCGTACGGCGACCTGAGGAAGTTGTCGTCGTCCAGGAAGGGCGCGAGGAAGTTGTCGGCGTCGGCGAAGTCGGGGAACCAGCCCATGCCCCACACGTCGTACTCGCCGTTGCGCTCGGCGGGCACGAAGGTCTCCCACGGGGCGCCCTCGACGGTGACGTCGAACAGGCCGCTGGAGTTGAGCTGTTTCTTCAGCACCTCGAACTCCTTCTTGGTGGCGGCGCCGTAGTGGTCGGTCGTGTAGTGCAGGGTCAGCTTCACCGGGGTGGCGACGTCGGCGTCGGCGAGGAGGTCCTCGGCCTTGTCGGGGTCCGGGTCGCCGTACTTGTTGAAGAAGGCGTTGGAGTGGCCGGTGACGGAGGCCGGGACGAGCGAGTAGAGGGGCTCGGCCTGGGAGCCGTAGACCTCGGAGACGAGGGCGGTGCGGTCGACGAGCTGGGCCATGGCCTGGCGTACGGCCTTGTCCTTGACGGAGGGCGCGTCGGTGTTGAAGGCCAGGTAGCGGATCTCGAGGCCGGGCATGTCGATGAGGTCGACGGCGTCCTCGGAGTCGGTGGCGAGCTTCTGGATCTGCTCGGGGGTCATGGAACGGGTCATCAGGTCGATGTCGCCGTCGGCGAGGGCGGCGCCCATGGCGTCGGCGTCCTCGTAGGGGACCATCTCGACCTTCTCGTTGTTCACCTCGAGGGCGCCCCGGTAGTCGGCGTTCTTGGTGAACACGGCCCTGGTGACCTGTCCGTCGCTCTCCTCGGCCCGCAGCGTGTAGGGGCCTGAGCCGTCGACGGAGAAGCCCTCGCGCAGCTTGTCCTTCTCGTAGTCCTCGGCGTTGACGATGCCGGCGACCGGGGTGGACAGCTTGTACGGGAAGGTGGCGTCGGCGGTCCTGAGGTGGAAGATGACTTCGTCGTCGCCCTTGGTCTCGACGGTGTCGATGGTGGACAGCAGGGCGAAGACGCCGCTGTCGGCCTTGAGGGAGCGGGCGCGGTCGATGGAGAACTTGACGTCCTCGGCGGTGATGGCGTCGCCGCCGGCGAACTTCAGGCCGGGGCGCAGTTTGCAGGCGTAGCGTTCGTTGCCGGTGTCGGTGAAGGAGCAGCTCTGGGCGGCCTCGGGGACGGGCTGGCCGTCGCCGCGGGGCTGGATCATCAGGGTCTGCACGGTCTGGCGCAGGACGTTCCAGGTGCCGACGTCGTAGGCGTAGGCGGGGTCGAGGGGCGCGGGGGCTTCCTCGGAGGTGACGAACCGGTCCGTGGTGCCGACGACGATGGCGTCCCCGTCCCCGCTTCCGCCGTCCGATCCGCCGCAGGCGGCGAGTACGGGGGCGAGCAGGCCGACGACGGCCGGCAGCACCAGGGTCTTGCGGTTCATGCTCGAGTTTCTCCAGAGCTGTCAGGTCCGTGTACCCGGCATGCAGGGGTGGCGCCGCGGATCACGGGTGGTGCGAGTGGTGTTCTCGCGACGAGATTAATGGGCGCCCGCAGAGGGCTTCACGGCAACCGGAGTTGGGTGTTCATCACGCTGCGAAACCGGGCGTGGACGCACCGAAAACCCGACGGGGGAAGGATTCGTGCAGCGTCCCACGAATCGGGGCACATGGTCCGGCCGACGGCCCGGCAAAGGGGGCGTGAAGCACATACGCGACGGGCTGTCGAGGCCGGTCGGCGTGAGGAACCTCACCCGGTCGGCCGGGTGTGAGGAGGCGGTTGACAGTCGCCCGGGGGCGTTCGGAATCGGTTCGGATTTCCGGCGTTCCAGGGTCGGGCCGGGGACCGGAAATTGATGTCCTTTCAGCTTTCCGCCGGGGTGGACTGCTGGGCGGTGAATGTCATCAGGCCGCGCAGAAATGCCAGGTCGACCTCTTCGAGGGAGTGCACCACGGTGCGCCGGGGGGCCGGGGCGATGGGGGCGACGGAGGGGACGGCCACGACATGGCAGCCGGCGGCCTCGGCGGCGGCGACGCCGGTCGCGGTGTCCTCCACGACGGCGCAGCGGGTCGGGTCCGCGCCGAGCCCGGCGGCGGCGACCAGGTAGGGATCGGGGTGCGGTTTGGTGCGGGCGACCTCGTCGCCGGCCACGGTGAGGGCGAAGTGCTGGGCGCCGAGGGAGGCGAGCACGCGGTCGATGATGCGGCGGTGCGAGGCGGAGACGAGGGCGGTGGGGACGTCGTGGGCGGCGAGCTCGGCGAGCAGCCGGGTGGCGCCCGGCATCAGCGGCAGGTGCCGGTCGATGCGCTTCTCGAACCCCTGGTTGAGCAGCACGGTCAGTTCGGCGAGGGTGATGTCGGCGCCGGTGGCCTCGATCAGGAAGCCCGCGCTGCGGCTCATGGGGCCGCCGACCACGACATGGCGCCAGGAGTCGTCCAGGGTGTGGCCGAGGGAGGCGAAGACCTCCGCCTCGACCTCCCACCAGAAGCCCTCGGTGTCGACGAGGGTGCCGTCCATGTCGAGGAGCACGGCCTGCAGGGCCGAGCCGTCGGCCGTCCGGGCGTCGGGCGCGGGAAGCGTTGTCGTCATCCACGTACCTCCTTGAGGGACGACCAGGCCGGTTCCCGGGCGGGAACCGGCCTGTCGTGGACCGACCATTGTACGACGCGGCCGATCCTTTTGCGGTGAACGGCGTCACGGAGGGTGGGCGCAGGCCCGCCCGGCGGTCACCGGGCGTTGAAGTACTTGGCCTCCGGGTGGTGGATGACGATGGCGTCGGTGGACTGCTCGGGGTGGAGCTGGAACTCCTCCGAGAGGCGGACGCCGATCCGCTCCGGCTCCAGCAGGTCCGCGATCTTGGCGCGGTCCTCCAGGTCGGGGCAGGCGCCGTAGCCGAGGGAGAAGCGGGCGCCGCGGTACTTGAGCGCGAACATCTCCTCGACGTCGGCGGGGTCCTCTCCGGCGAAGCCCAGCTCGGAGCGCACGCGCGCGTGCCAGTACTCGGCGAGGGCCTCGGCGAGCTGGACGGACAGGCCGTGCAGCTCCAGGTACTCGCGGTAGGAGTCGGACTCGAACAGCCGGGCGGTCTCCTCGCCGATGCGGGAGCCGACGGTGACGACCTGGAGGCCGACGACGTCGGTCTCGCCGGACTCCTCCGGGCGGAAGAAGTCGGCGAGGCACAGCCGGCGGCCGCGGCGCTGGCGGGGGAAGGTGAAGCGGGTGCGTTCGTTGCCGGCCTCGTCCAGGATGATCAGGTCGTCGTCCTTGGAGACGCACGGGAAGTAGCCGTAGACCACGGCCGCCTCCAGCAGGTTCTCCGTCTGGAGCTTGTCGAGCAGCCCGCGCAGCCTGGGGCGGCCCTCGGTCTCCACGAGTTCCTCGTACGACGGTCCCTCGCCGGTGCGGGCCTGCTTGAGGCCCCACTGCCCCTTGAACAGGGCGCCCTCGTCGAGCCAGGAGGCGTACTCGCGCAGCTGGATGCCCTTGACGACGCGGGTGCCCCAGAAGGGCGGGCTCGGGACCGGGTTGTCGGTGGCGACGTCGGAGCGGACGTGGCCCTCCTCCGGGTGCTCCTCGACGACGGCGGGGGCCGCGGCCCGCACCCGGCGCTGCTTGAGCTCGGGGAGCTTGGCGCCGGGCACACCGCGCTTGACGCCGATGAGGGCGTCCATCAGGCGCAGACCCTCGAAGGCGTCGCGGGCGTAGCGGACCTCGCCCTCGTAGATCTCGTGCAGGTCCTGCTCGACGTAGGCGCGGGTGAGGGCGGCGCCGCCGAGGATGACCGGGTAGTTCGCGGCCAGGCCCCGGGCGTTCAGCTCCTCGAGGTTCTCCTTCATGATCACGGTGGACTTGACGAGGAGACCGGACATGCCGATGACGTCGGCGCGGTGCTCCTCGGCGGCTTCCAGGATCGCGGAGACGGGCTGCTTGATGCCGAGGTTGACGACGGTGTAGCCGTTGTTGGAGAGGATGATGTCGACGAGGTTCTTGCCGATGTCGTGGACGTCGCCGCGGACGGTGGCGAGCACGATGGTGCCCTTGCCCTCGTCGTCGGTCTTCTCCATGTGCGGTTCGAGGTGAGCGACGGCGGTCTTCATCACCTCGGCGGACTGGAGGACGAACGGCAGCTGCATCTGGCCGGAGCCGAACAGCTCGCCGACGACCTTCATGCCGTCGAGCAGGGTGTCGTTGACGATGTCCAGGGCGGGGCGGTCCTTCAGCGCCTCGTCCAGGTCGGCCTCCAGGCCGTTGCGCTCGCCGTCGATGATCCGGCGCTTGAGGCGCTCGTCCAGCGGGAGCGCGGCCAGTTCCTCGGCCTTGCCGGCCTTCAGGGACTTGGCGGTGGCGCCCTCGAAGAGCTGCATCAGCTTCTGGAGGGGGTCGTAGCCCTCGGTGCGCCGGTCGTGGATCAGGTCGAGGGCGGTCTGCACCTCCTCCTCGCTGAAGCGGGCGATGGGGAGGATCTTGGAGGCGTGGACGATCGCGGAGTCCAGGCCGGCCTTGACGCACTCGTCGAGGAAGACGGAATTGAGCAGGATGCGGGCGGCCGGGTTGAGGCCGAAGGAGATGTTGGACAGGCCGAGCGTGGTCTGCACGTCGGGGTGGCGGCGCTTGAGCTCGCGGATGGCCTCGATGGTGGCGATGCCGTCCTTGCGGGACTCCTCCTGGCCGGTGCAGATGGTGAAGGTGAGGCAGTCGATGAGGATGTCCTCCTCGCGGATGCCCCAGTTGCCCGTCAGGTCGGCGATCAGCCGTTCGGCGATCTCGACCTTCTTCTCGACGGTGCGGGCCTGGCCCTCCTCGTCGATGGTGAGCGCGATCAGGGCGGCGCCGTGCTCCCGGGCGAGCCGGGTGACCTTGGCGAAGCGGGAGTCGGGGCCGTCGCCGTCCTCGTAGTTGACGGAGTTGATGACCGCGCGTCCGCCGAGCTTCTCCAGGCCGGCCCGGATGACCTCGACCTCGGTGGAGTCCAGCACGATCGGCAGCGTGGAGGCGGTGGCGAAGCGGCCCGCCAGCTCCTCCATGTCGGCGACGCCGTCCCGGCCGACGTAGTCCACGCACAGGTCGAGCATGTGCGCGCCCTCGCGGATCTGCTCCCGCACCATCTCCACGCAGTCGTCCCAGCGGCCCTCCAGCATGGCCTCGCGGAACTTCTTGGAGCCGTTGGCGTTGGTGCGCTCGCCGATCGCCAGGTACGAGGTGTCCTGACGGAACGGCACCGACTGGTAGAGGGAGGCGGCGCCCGGCTCGGGGCGCGGGGAGCGCTCGGCGGGAGCGAGGCCGCGGACCCGCTCGACGACCTGGCGCAGGTGCTCGGGGGTCGTGCCGCAGCAGCCGCCGACCAGGGACAGGCCGTAGTCGCGGACGAAGTTCTCCTGGGCGTCGGCCAGTTCGGGGGCGCCGAGCGGGTAGTGGGCGCCGTCCGAGGTGAGCACGGGCAGTCCGGCGTTCGGCATGCAGGACAGCGGGACGCGGGAGTGGCGGGCGAGGAAGCGCAGGTGCTCGCTCATCTCGGCGGGGCCGGTGGCGCAGTTCAGGCCGATCATGTCGATGCCGAGCGGCTCCAGCGCGGTGAGCGCGGCGCCGATCTCGGAGCCGAGCAGCATGGTGCCGGTGGTCTCGACGGTGACGGAGACGATCAGCGGGACGTCGTATCCGGCGGCCTGCATGGCGCGGCGGGCGGCGACGACGGAGGCCTTGGTCTGCAGCAGGTCCTGGGTGGTCTCCACGAGCAGCGCGTCGGCGCCGCCGGCGAGGAGGCCCTCGGCGTTCTTCTGGTAGGCGTCGCGGATGGCGGCGAAGGTGGTGTGGCCGAGGGTGGGCAGCTTGGTGCCGGGGCCCATGGAGCCGAGGACCCAGCGCTGCTGTCCGGTGCGGCCGGTGAACTCGTCGGCGGTCTCGCGGGCGATGCGGGCGCCGGCCTCGGACAGCTCGTGGATGCGGTCGGCGATGTCGTACTCGCCGAGGGCGCTGAGGTTGGCGCCGAAGGTGTTGGTCTCGACACAGTCGACGCCCGCGTCGAAGTAGGCGGAGTGCACCGAGCGGACGATGTCGGGGCGGGTGACGTTGAGGACCTCGTTGCAGCCCTCGAGGTTCTGGAAGTCGTCGAGGGTGGGTTCCTGGGCCTGGAGCATCGTGCCCATGGCTCCGTCGGCGACCACCACGCGGGTGGCGAGGGCCTCACGGAGGGCGGACACACGGGTCCGGGTGTCGGCGGAGGTGGACTGCGGCGACGAGGCCATGTAAGGGCTCCCTGATAATGCGACGGCTGTCGGCTTTGCGCTTTCCCCCGCGGGACCCGTCCGGTGTCCCGGATCCCTCCGGTGTCTCCGGACGGCTCCGGACGGCCGGACGGCTCCGGAGGAAGGTCACCGGCTTGTCCCCGGCGGAAGGCGCACGCCGCCAGGGTAGCCGGGATCGAGGCCCTAGGGTCAGGTGGTCCACGACACGGACCGCCCCGGCGCACACCGCGGCGGGGCGGGACACCGCCGAGGGCGGGCGGCGTCCCGGAGGCAACTCCCGGCCTGCCATTGGCGGGAGGTCGGCATGGACCGGTAGTGTTCGACATTGCCGAACGGCGGACAGTACCTGACAGCGGCAGCCGCAAGCGCTGCTCGACGGTCGAAGGGACGGAGGGCAGGACGGCGATGGCACGGAACATCCAGTCGCTCGAACGGGCGGCGGCGATGCTGCGCTTGCTCGCGGGCGGCGAGCGGCGGCTGGGCCTGTCGGACATCGCCTCGTCGCTGGGCCTCGCCAAGGGCACCGCCCACGGCATCCTGCGCACCCTCCAGCAGGAGGGCTTCGTCGAGCAGGACGAGGCATCCGGGCGGTACCAGCTGGGCGCCGAGCTGCTGCGCCTGGGCACCACGTATCTGGACGTGCACGAACTGCGCGCCCGCGCCCTGGTGTGGACCGACGACCTGGCCCGTTCGAGCGGCGAGAGCGTCTATCTCGGCGTCCTGCACCAGCAGGGCGTGCTCATCGTGCACCACGTCTTCCGCCCCGACGACAGCCGGCAGGTCCTGGAGATCGGGGCCATGCAGCCGCTGCACTCCACCGCGCTGGGCAAGGTGCTCTCCGCCTACGACCCGGTCGCCCACAGCGAGGCGCTCGAGGCCGACCGCAAACCCTTCACCGACCGCACCGTCTGCGACGCGGCCGCCTTCGAGCACATCCTCGACCTCACGCGCGCACGGGGCTACGCCGCCGACGTGGAGGAGACCTGGGAGGGCGTGGCGTCCGTCGCCGCGCCCATCCACGACCGGCGGCGGATGCCGGTCGGCTCGGTCGGCATCACGGGGGCCGTGGAGCGGCTGTGCCGGGACGGCGAGCTGCGCCCCGACCTGATCGCGGCCGTGCGCGACTGCGCCCGCGCGGTCTCCCGCGACCTGGGCGCCGGGCGCTTCTAGACACACCCGCCGAGACCGGGACGTCCGTACGCCGTCCCGGTCCGCGCCCTACCCTGAAACCGGCCCGGAACGGCAACAAAACGTCTCACAACAGGCACCGCGGTCGCTATCCGCAGATAGGCGGCGGTCGCCCCCGGGGACGGACCGGCAGGTCACGGGAATCAGTAACGATCGGGCTTCCGACAACAGAACTCTTGACGTGCACGGAACGCCGAAGCGAGACTCCCGTCCATCGGTCGGCATTGTCGAACACCTACCGGCAATACGCGCTAGAGTGTGACAACGCCAAGGGCCGGCATCGCTCTTCCCCTGGACGAAGGACAAAGGAGTCGCGGGTGTCCAGCTCCGACATCTTCATCGGCGAGACCATCGGTACCGCCATGCTCATCCTGCTCGGCGGCGGCGTCTGCGCCGCCGTCACGCTGAAGGCATCCAAAGCCCGCAACGCCGGCTGGCTCGCCATCACCTTCGGGTGGGGTTTCGCCGTGCTCACGGCGGTCTACACCTCGGCGCCGCTCTCCGGCGCCCACCTGAACCCGGCGGTCACCGTCGGCATCGCGGTCAAGGACAACGCCTGGGGCGACGTCCCGGCCTACTTCGCCGGACAGCTGCTCGGCGCCATGATCGGCGCCGCCCTGGTCTGGGTCGCGTACTACGGCCAGTTCCACGCCCACCTCACCGACCGGGAGATCGTCGGAGGACCGGGCGCCGAGGACACCGACGCGAAGGCCGTGGAGGCCCGGGAGAAGGGCGCGGGCCCGGTTCTGGGCATCTTCTCCACCGGCCCCGAGATCCGGAACGTGGCGCAGAACCTCGCCACCGAGATCATCGGCACGGTCGTGCTGGTGCTCGCCGTCCTCACGCAGGGCCTCAACGACGACGGCAACGGCCTGGGCATCCTCGGCGCGCTGATCACCTCGCTGGTCGTGGTGGGCATCGGCCTCTCCCTGGGCGGCCCCACCGGCTACGCCATCAACCCGGCACGCGACCTGGGCCCGCGCATCGTGCACGCGCTGCTCCCGCTGCCCAACAAGGGCGGTTCGGACTGGAGCTACGCCTGGATCCCGGTCGCCGGACCGCTGATCGGCGGCGCGCTCGCGGCAGGCATCTACAGGCTGGCCTTCGCCTAGGGATTCGCCTAGACAGTCCGTCAGGACCGCCGCAGCAGCCAGCGCACGTCATCCCCAGTCCGTACCTGTGAATCAGGAGCACACCGTGACCGACGCCCACACCGCCGGCCCGTTCATCGCCGCCATCGACCAGGGCACCACCTCCAGCCGCTGCATCGTCTTCGACCGCGACGGGCGCATCGTCGCCGTCGACCAGAAGGAGCACGAGCAGATCTTCCCGAAGCCGGGCTGGGTCGAGCACGACGCCACCGAGATCTGGACCAACGTCCAGGAGGTCGTCGCCGGCGCCGTCGCCAAGGCGGGCATCACCCGCGACGACATCAAGGCCATCGGCATCACCAACCAGCGCGAGACCACCGTGCTGTGGGACCGCACCACCGGCGAGCCGGTCCACAACGCCATCGTCTGGCAGGACACCCGCACCGACGCCCTGTGCAAGGAACTGGGCCGCAACGTCGGCCAGGACCGCTTCCGCCGCGAGACCGGCCTGCCGCTCGCCTCCTACTTCGCCGGCCCCAAGGCCCGCTGGCTGCTCGACAACGTCGAGGGCCTCAAGGAGCGCGCCGAGGCGGGCGACATCCTCTTCGGCACCATGGACACCTGGGTCATCTGGAACCTCACCGGCGGCGTCGACGGCGGCCGGCACGTCACCGACGTCACCAACGCCTCCCGCACCCTGCTGATGAACCTCCACACCATGGAGTGGGACGAGAGGATCGCCGAGTCCATCGGCGTGCCGACGCGCATCCTCCCCGAGATCCGCTCCTCGGCCGAGGTGTACGGCGAGATCAGGGGCGGCCGCCTCGGCGAGCTGCTCGGCGGCATCCCGGTGGCCTCCGCGCTCGGCGACCAGCAGGCGGCCCTGTTCGGCCAGACCTGTTTCTCCGAGGGCGAGACCAAGTCGACGTACGGCACCGGCACCTTCATGGTGATGAACACCGGCGACAAGATCATCAACTCCTACAGCGGCCTGCTGACCACCGTCGGCTACAAGATCGGCGACCAGGACACGGTCTACGCCCTGGAGGGCTCGATCGCCGTCACCGGTTCGCTGGTGCAGTGGATGCGCGACCAGATGGGCCTGATCTCCACCGCCGCCGAGATCGAGACGCTCGCGCTGTCCGTCGAGGACAACGGCGGCGCCTACTTCGTGCCGGCCTTCTCCGGACTGTTCGCCCCGTACTGGCGCTCCGACGCCCGCGGGGTGATCGCCGGCCTCACCCGGTACGTCACCAAGGCGCACCTGGCCCGCGCGGTGCTGGAGGCCACCGCCTGGCAGACGCGGGAGATCGCCGACGCCATGACCAAGGACTCCGGCGTGGAGCTGGCCGCCCTGAAGGTCGACGGCGGCATGACCTCCAACAACCTGCTGATGCAGACCCTCGCCGACTTCGTGGACGCCCCCGTGGTGCGCCCGATGGTCGCCGAGACCACCTGCCTCGGCGCCGCCTACGCCGCCGGCCTGGCCGTCGGTTTCTGGAACAGCACCGACGACCTGCGCGCCAACTGGCGGCGGGCCGCCGAGTGGACCCCCCGCATGGACGCGGACACCCGCGCCCGTGAGTACAAGAACTGGCTCAAGGCCGTCGAACGGACCATGGGCTGGCTCGAGGACGAGAGCTGACGGGACCCGGACCCGGCCCGCGCGTCGCCCACGGGGCTCTCCCCGGCCTCCCCCGGCACGCGCGGGCCGTCCCCGGCCCCTGGCTCAAGAGAGCTGACGAGGAGCAACCACCCACCATGACCAGCCAGTCCACCCTGCAGTCCGTGCCCGCGCCGGGCACCCGCCCGGCCCACGGCACGGGACCGAGCCGCGCCGAGACCCGGGAGCGGCTCGACAAGGCGTCCTACGACCTTCTTGTGATCGGCGGCGGCATCCTGGGCATCTCCACCGCCTGGCACGCCGCGCAGTCCGGTCTCAGGGTGGCGCTGGTCGACGCCGGCGACTTCGCCGGCGCCACCTCCTCCGCCTCCTCCAAGCTGCTCCACGGAGGGCTGCGCTACCTCCAGACCGGCGCGGTCAGGCTGGTGGCGGAGAACCACTTCGAGCGCCGCGCGGTCTCCCGCCAGGTGGCCCCCCACCTCGCCAACCCGCTCACCTTCTACCTGCCGGTCTACAAGGGCGGCCCGCACGGCGCGGCCAAGCTCGGCGCGGGCGTCTTCGCCTACTCCGCGCTGTCCGCCTTCGGCGACGGCGTCGGCCACCTCCTGTCCCCCGCCAGGGCGCAGGCGGACGTGCCCGAGCTGCGCACCGAGAACCTCAAGGCCGTGGCCGTGTACGGCGACGACCAGATGAACGACGCGCGGATGGCTCTGATGACGGTCCGCGCGGCCGTCGAGGCGGGCGCCGTCGTCCTCAACCACGCGGAGGTCACCGGTCTGCGCTTCACCCGGGGCCGGGTCACCGGCGCCGAGCTGCGCGACCGGCTGTCGGGCGAGGAGTTCGGCGTCGACGCCCGGCTGGTGCTCAACGCCACCGGCCCCTGGGTCGACCACCTGCGCCGGATGGAGGACCCGAAGGCCGCGCCGTCGATCCGGCTGTCGAAGGGCGCGCACCTGGTGCTCAAGCGCACCTCCCCGTGGAAGGCCGCGCTCGCCACCCCGATCGACAAGTACCGCATCACCTTCGCCCTCCCCTGGGAGGACATGCTGCTGCTCGGCACCACCGACGAGCCGTACGAGGGCGACCCGGCCGACGTCGCCGTCAACGACCGGGACATAGCCCAGATCCTCGACGAGGCCGCCTTCTCCATCCGCGACCAGCAGCTCGAACGGGACCTGATCACGTACGCCTTCGCGGGTCTGCGGGTGCTGCCGGGCGGTCCCGGCGACACCGCCAAGGCCAGGCGGGAGACGGTCGTCACCGAGGGCCGGGGCGGGATGCTGTCGGTCGCCGGCGGCAAGTGGACGACGTTCCGGCACATCGGACGGACCGTCATGAGGAAGCTGGAATCGCTGCCGGGCCATCCGCTCGGCGAGGACTTCGAGCCGGTCGCCTCGCTGCCGAAGAAGCTGCCGCTGCCCGGCATCGCCAACCCGCGCGCGGTCGCCCACCGGCTGCTGGTCGACGGCCCGGCGCCCGGCCCGCGCATGGCCGCCGACACCGCCCGCCACCTGGCCACCCACTACGGCTCCCTCGCCTTCGACATCGCCCGCCTGGCGAACGGCGACCCCGCCCTCGCCGAGCGCGTCCACCCGGACGCCCCGGAGATCTGGGCCCAGGTGGTGTGGGCCCGCGACCACGAGTGGGCCGAGACGGCCGACGACGTACTGCGCCGCCGCACCACGCTGACGATCCGCGGCCTGGCCACGGACGAGGTCCGCGCGAAGGTGCAGTCCGTGCTCGACGCGAAGTAGTCCGCAACGGCCCGGGCCCGGCACGGCACGGCACGGCACGGCGGCAAGGGGCGGCTCCCCGCGGATTCCCACGGTTTCCCATGGATTCCCATGGATTCCGGTGGGTTCCCATGGATGGAGCCGCCCCTTCCGCACGTCCCGGGAACGGGTGTTCAACTCGGGTGAGCTGGGCAGTGATCCGTGCACTCCCCCGTCCAGGGGGCTGCGGGCGCCCCCTCCGAACGCCGTAAGGTTGGGTCGTCAAGCGAGAGCACGTCGGAAGGAGGCACTGGGTGATCGAGCTCGAGGGGGTTCCCGAGCTGATCGACCCGGTCATGGTGGCCGCGTTCGAGGGCTGGAACGATGCCGGCGACGCCGCCTCCACCGCGGTCGCGCATCTCGAGAGGGAGTGGAAGGGCGAGGTCTTCGCGGCGCTGGACGCCGAGGACTACTACGACTTCCAGGTCAACCGGCCCACCGTGTGGATGGACGCCGGAGTCCGCAAGATCACCTGGCCGACGACACGGCTCTCGGTGGTCCGGGTCGGCGGCGACAAGCCGCGCGACCTGGTGCTGGTCCGCGGCATCGAACCGTCCATGCGCTGGCGCTCGTTCTGCAACGAGCTGCTCGGTTTCGCGCACGAGCTGGGCGTGGAGCTGGTGGTGATCCTGGGCGCGCTGCTCGGGGACACCCCGCACACCCGTCCGGTGCCGATCAGCGGGACCACGTCCGATCCGGACCTGGCGCGGCGGATGGGCCTGGAGGAGACCAAGTACGAGGGTCCGACGGGCATCGTCGGCGTCCTCCAGGAGGCGTGCACGCACGCGGGAGTGCCGGCCGTGTCGCTGTGGGCGGCGGTGCCGCACTACGTGTCGCAGCCGCCCAACCCGAAGGCGACGCTGGCCCTGCTCAACCGCCTGGAGGACCTGATCGACGTGCGGATCCCGCTGGGCGAGCTGCCCGAGGACGCGCGCGCCTGGCAGGTGGGCGTCGACCAGCTGGCCGCCGAGGACAGCGAGGTCGCGGAGTACGTCCAGACGCTGGAGGAGGCCCGGGACACCGCGGAGCTGCCGGAGGCGTCGGGCGAGGCGATCGCCCGCGAGTTCGAGCGGTACCTGCGGCGCCGGGACGGCGGCGGCACCGCGCCCGGCGGGCACGCCACGGCGGACGGCGGGGACGGTACGACGTCGTATCTGCGGGACAGCCCCGGCGGCCGCACTCGCCCGCCGAAGCCGCCGAAGCCGGACGCGGAGGACGACGAGCCGACCGAGGAATGACCGCCGGACCCGCACACGGTCGACCGGCTGAACGAGAAGGGCGCCCCGTCCGCGACGGGGCGCCCTTCTCGCGTCGTGGCGGCGGCCGTTACAGCGCGACGCCCAGCAGCGCGTCCACCGCGCGGGAGACGATCCCGGGCGCGCCCGCGTCGGCGCCGCCGCTCTGCTCCTGGAGGGCGACCCAGCGGTCGACGGCGGCCAGCGCGGCCGGCGCGTCGAGGTCCTCGGCGAGGGCGTCGCGGATCTGCTCGACGAGCGCCTCGGCGGGCGGTCCGTCGGGCCGGGAGACCGCGGCGCGCCAGCGGCCGAGCCGGGCCACGGCGTCCTGCAGCACCTGGTCGGTCCACTCCCAGTCGGCCCGGTAGTGGTGGGCGAGCAGCGCCAGCCGAATGGCGGCCGGGTCGACGCCGTCGCGGCGCAGCCGGGAGACGAAGACCAGATTTCCCTTGGACTTGGACATCTTCTCGCCGTGCAGGGCGACCATGCCGGCGTGGACGTAGGCCTTCGCCATCGGGAAGTCGCCGGTCAGCACCTGGGCGTGGGAGGCGCCCATCTCGTGGTGCGGGAAGGCGAGGTCGGAGCCGCCGCCCTGGACGTCGAAGCCCATGCCGAGGTGGTCGAGGGCGATGGCGACGCACTCGATGTGCCAGCCGGGCCGGCCGCGGCCGAGGGAGCCGCCGTCCCAGCTGGGTTCGCCCTCGCGGGCGGCCATCCACAGCATCGGGTCGACGGGGTTCTTCTTGCCCGGGCGGTCGGGGTCGCCGCCGCGCTCGGCGGACAGCATCCGCATGGCGGCGGCGTCGAGGCCGGAGACCCTGCCGAAGTTCGGGTCGGTCTCGACGGAGAAGTAGACGTCGCCGTCCAGCTCGTAGGCGGCGCCCATGTCGCGCAGTCGTTCCACCAGCGGAACGATGCCGGGTATCGCCTCGACGGCGCCGATGTAGTGCTTCGGGGGCAGCATCCGCAGGGCCGTCATGTCCTCGCGGAACAGGGCGGTTTCCTGCTCCGCCAGGGCCGCCCAGTCGATGTCGTCGCGCTGCGCCCGCTCCAGCAGCGGATCGTCGACGTCGGTGACGTTCTGGACGTAGTGGACCTGGCGCTGGTTGTCGAGCCACACGCGCTGCACGAGGTCGAACGCGTTGTAGGTCGCCGCGTGACCGATGTGCGTCGCGTCGTAGGGGGTGATGCCGCAGACGTAGATACGGGCGACGGGACCGGGGTCGAGGGTGACGAGGCCGCCGGTCGCGGTGTCGTGGATCCTCAGGTCGCGGCCCTGACCAGGCAGGGCGGGGACCTCGGAAGCGGGCCAGGCATGCATGACTCGAGCCTAACCGGACCGGAGTCCCGTATACGAACCGGATCGGGCGGTTCGGCCGGGAAGGCGCTCTTGTGTTTCCGCGGCCGGTATGCCTTCCGGGCCTCCGCGGCCCGGGAGCCCGGCCGGGGGCTATACGGGTGGCCAGGGAATGGCCGGCCATTCCCCGCCGGGCTCGGGATGCACGCCGGTGGCGAGGAGGGCGTCGATCCTCGCGCGCGTGGCGTCCAGCTCCGCCCCGGTGATCAGACCGGCGAGGCGTCCGGCGAGGGCGCCGCCCGGCGCGAGGTCCTCGCGCAGCCGCTTGAGCACGTCGACGGCCTCGTCCGGCAGCGGCTCCCCGGCCCAGCCCCACAGCAGGGTGCGCAGCTTGTTCTCGGTGTTGAAGGTGACGCCGTGGTCGATGCCGTAGAGCCGTCCGTCCGCGGCGGGCAGCAGATGGCCGCCCTTGCGGTCGGCGTTGTTGATCACGGCGTCGAGGACGGCGAGCCGGCGCAGCCGCGGGTCGTCGGCGTGCACCAGCAGCGCGGTCCGGCCCTCGCCCACCTCGGCGAGGCCGACGGCCTTCCAGCCGGGCCCGGGCTCCTCCGCGTCCACCAGGGCGAGCAGCTCGTCCCCGGGCACGGCCTCGATCCACAGCTGGCACATGCCCTCGCCGTAGGGCCCGTCGCGCAGCACGGTCGGCGGGACCAGGCCCCAGCCGGTCGCCTCGGAGACCTCGTACGCGGCCACCTCGCGCCGGGCGAGGGTGCCGTCGGGGAAGTCCCACAGCGGGCGCTCCCCGGCGACCGGCTTGTACACGCAGGCCGCCTCCCGGCCCTCGTGCGCGACGGTGCAGTACAGGGCGGCGTTGGAGGCGTCACGGATGCGTCCGCGCACGGTCAGCTCGCCGGCGGCGAGCAGCGCGGCGTCGGCGGCCGTCACGCTCCGCGGCGGTATCCGTTCTGGCGCGGACATACGTGTCCTTCCGGGTCGAGCGGCAGGCTGCACAGCGGGCACGGCGGCCGGCCGGCGTTGACGACGTCGAGGGCGCGCTTGGCGAACGCGCGGGCCTGGGCGCCGGTGAGCCGGACCCGCAGCATCGGGGGTCCGTTCTCCTCGTCCTGGAGGAGTCTTTCCTCCGCCTCGGCGAGGTCCTCGTCGGTGTCGGCGTCCAGCTCCACCAGGGCCTGCGCCTCGACGATCATGCGCTCTTCCTCGCCGTCCCAGGCGAGAGCCATGGTGCCGACCCGGAACTCCTCCTCGACGGGGGTGTCCAGGGGGGCGGTGTCGGTGATCTCGGCGGGGGCGACGGCCGGCACCGCCGCGCTGCCGCCGCTGCGCCGCACCACCTCGTCCAGCAGTTCGTCCATGCGTTCGGCGAGCGCGGCGACCTGGGTCTTCTCCAGGGCCACGCTGGTCACCCGGGAGCCGGCTGAGGCCTGGAGGAAGAACGTACGGCGTCCGGGCAGCCCGACCGTGCCGGCCACGAAGCGGTCCGGGGGGTCGTAGAGGAACACCTGACGGGACACGTCCTGTCTCCATTGATCGTGGGTCGACTTCGACTGCGGGCGAGTGCGGCGCTACTGCGACCGCTTCACCCTACTGCGGGCGACGATCACGGTGCGCCCGCACCGCCCCCGACCGGTGCGTCCTGGGCCGGAGGTTCCTGGCGCGGCACCAGGGAGGCGAAGTCCCCGGTGTCGCCGAGGCGCACGACGAAGGGCCGCAGACGGGTGTAACGGATCGCCGTGATGGAACACGGTTCCACAGCGATCCGCTGGAAGAGGTCGAGATGCAGTCCGAGGGCTTCGGCGACGAGGGACTTGATGATGTCCCCGTGGGAGCACATGAGGTACACGGCGTCGGGGCCGTGGTCGCGCTCCACGCGCGCGTTCCACTCCCGCACCGCTTCGGCGGCGCGGGTCTGCATCGTGCGCAGGGACTCCCCGCCGGGGAACGCCGCGGCCGAGGGGTGGGCCTGCACGATCTCCATCAGCGGTTCGTCCTTCAGCTCGGCGAGCTTGCGGCCGGACCAGTCGCCGTAGTCGCACTCGCTGATCCGCTCCTCGGTGTGCGCGGTGAGGCCGGGGCGGGCGTCCAGGAGCGGGCGGACGGTCTCGCGGCAGCGCTGGAGCGGGCTGGTGACGACCTCGGCGAGAGGCAGCTCGGCGAGCCGGCCGGGCAGTGCGGCGGCCTGCTCGGCGCCGCGCTCGTCGAGGGCGACGCCGGGCGTCCGGCCGGCGAGTACGCCTTCGGTGTTGGCGGTGGAACGTCCGTGCCGGACGAGGATCAGCGTGGGCATGCCGACCAGCGTAGGCGCACGCCGGGGTGCACCGGCGTGCCGAGGACGGGAGAGACCGCCGAGTGATCGTGGACTGCGCCATCTACCGGGACGGACGGCGGGCCGAGGGGCCCGAGGATCTGTCCGACGCCCTGGCCGACGCCCGGACGGCGGGCGGGTTCGTGTGGATCGGGCTGCACGAGCCCGGTGAGAAGGAGTTCGCCCATGTCACCGAGGAGTTCGGGCTGCACCCGCTGGCCGTCGAGGACGCCCTGAAGGCGCACCAGCGGCCGAAGCTGGAGGTCTACGACGACTCGCTGTTCCTGGTGCTGAAGCCGGTGGTGTACGAGCCGGAGAGCGACGCCGTGTCCACCGGAGAGGTGATGGTCTTCCTCGGGGACGGCTTCGTGGTGACGGTCCGGCACGGCGAGGGCGCGCCGCTGGCGGCCGTGCGGCGGCGGCTGGAGCGGGAGCCGGAGCTGCTCGGCAAGGGTCCGACGTCGGTGCTGTACGCGATCGCCGACGCGGCGGTGGACCACTACCTGGAGGTGTCCGCGGAGCTCCAGACCGACCTGGAGGAGCTGGAGGCGGAGGTCTTCTCGCCGGACGACGGCGGCTCGCGCCACACGGCGTCGCGGATCTACAACTTCAAGCGGCAGATTTTGGAGTTCCGCCGGGCGACCGGGCCGCTGGCGCCGCCGATGACACGGCTGGCGGGCAATGGGGCGTTCGGCTCGGTGCCGTTCGTCGACGAGCGGGCGCGGCCGTTCTTCCGGGACGTCGGCGACCATCTGACGCGGGTGAACGAGTCGGTGGAGGGCCTGGACCGGCTGGTGTCGGACATCCTGTCCGCGCATCTGGCGCAGATGAGCGTCCGGCAGAACGACGACATGCGGAAGATCTCCGCGTGGGCGGCCATGGCCGCGGTCCCCACGATGATCGCCGGGGTCTACGGCATGAACTTCGAGCACATGCCGGAGCTGCGCTGGGTGTGGGCGTATCCGGCGGTGATCGCCCTGATGGCCGCCCTGGAGGTGCTGCTGTACCGGCTGTTCAAGCAGCGGGGCTGGCTGTGAGGGCGGGCGCGGCCGGGCTCACGCGAACTCGGCGGCGGGAGCGGCGGGTCCGCCGAGGGCGTCGCGGCGGTCGGGCATCCGCAGCGACACCATGCGGCGCAGGCCGCCGAGCCGCTCGTACGCGTACACGGCGTGGATGCCGAGGGCGAGGACGGCGGCCTTGGGCCCGGACCAGCCGAGGATACGGCCCATGTGGGCCATGACGGCGAGGCTGACGTCCCGGTAGACCCGGATCTCGGCGCGGGCGCACTCGCGCAGCGTCCGCCGGATGGCCCGGTCGTGGCCGGCGCGCGCGAGGCGGAGCAGTTCCTCGTGGCAGTAGGCGAGGTGGCTGTCCTCGTCGTCGGAGATCATGCGGACCGCGCGGCCGATGTCGGGGTGGCCGGAGAAGTGCTTGCGCAGCAGCCGCATCTGCTCGGAGGCGCGCTGCTCGGTGACGCGGCTGTGGGCGAGGTAGGTGACGATGTCCTGGACGGTGAGCGGCTCGTCGCGCCGGAGCCGGGCGTGGGCGAGGCCGATGCCGTGGCGTTCCAGGAGCATCGTGTAGTCGGTCTCGGGAGGTACGGGGGCGGGGTCGAGGCCGCGCTTCCTCAGCAGGGCGTTGAAGATCCGGCCGTGCTTGTCCTCGTCGGCGCCGTGGCGGGTGATCCTGGGGGCGAGGGCGCGCTCGCTCTCGGGGACGAGCGCGGCGATGCGGGCGTTCTCCCAGCCGCCCTGGGTCTCGCCGCTCGCGGCGATGGAGCAGAAGAGGCGGAAGGACTCGTCGTGCTCGAGGATCTCCTGGAACAGGCTTTTGGCCGAAAGCATCTGGGGCCCCTCTCTGCGGGATCCGCTCTCTGCGGGATCCGCGAAGTCCGCGAAGAACGAGTCAAAGGGGCCCGTGCGGGGGTGGCAACCGTTCTGTCGGACAACTCCGCCGAAAGAAGGACACGCCGGTCGGCTCGGGGGCGTGACCGCGCGCGGGCCGGCGCGTTGTTCCCGTGACGGCCGTGGCGGGGACGCCCCCGAGCCCCCGCCACGGCCACGCGGCCGCCTCACGCACGCGAGCGGGCCGCGGTTTCCGGCCCGCCCCCCTTGCGTGTCACGCCAGTCCGGCGCGCTCCAGGGCCTCGGTGCCCGCGCGCAGGGCGGTCAGGCGCTCCTCCAGCGTGAAGCCCGCGGGGGCCAGCGTCAGGGTGGTGACCCCCGCCGCCGCGTACGCCTTCATCCGGTCCGCGATGCGGTCCACCGAGCCGAGCAGCGTGGTCCGGTCGATCAGCTCGTGCGGCACGGCCGCCGCGGCGCCCTGCTTGTCGCCGGAGAGGTACTTGTCCTGGATCTCCTCGGCGGCCTGCTCGTAGCCCATGCGGCGGGCGAGCCGGTTGTAGAAGTTCTGCTTGCGGCTGCCCATGCCGCCGACGTAGAGGGCGGTGTACGGGCGGAAGGTGTCGGCGAGGGCCGGGACGTCCTTGTCGTCGCCCACCGCGAGCGGCAGGGTCGGGCAGACGTCGAAGCCGTCCAGGGTCTTGCCGGCCTTCTCCCGGCCGGCGCGCAGGTGCTGGACGGCCGTCTCCTCCAGGTGCTCGGCGGAGGGAAAGATCAGCAGGGCGCCGTCGGCGATCTCGCCGGTCTGCTCCAGGTTCTTCGGGCCGATCGCGGCGATGTAGAGCGGGATGTGCTCGCGCTGCGGGTGGACGGTCAGCTTCAGGGGCTTGCCGGGGCCGTCGGGCAGCGGGAGGGTCCAGTGCTCGCCCTGGTAGGAGAGGCGTTCGCGGGTCATCGCCCGGCGGACGATCTCCACGTACTCGCGGGTGCGGGCCAGCGGCTTGTCGAACCTGACGCCGTACCAGCCCTCGGAGACCTGCGGGCCGGAGACGCCGAGGCCGAGGCGGAAGCGGCCGCCGGAGAGGGAGTCGAGGGTCGCGGCCGTCATCGCGGTCATCGCGGGCTGTCGGGCGGGGATCTGGAAGATGGCCGAGCCCACGTCGATCCGCTCGGTGCGGGCCGCGACCCAGCTGAGCACGGTGGCGGCGTCGGAGCCGTAGGCCTCGGCCGCCCAGCAGACGGCGTAGCCGAGGCGGTCGGCCTCCTGGGCGACGGCGAGGTTGTCCCCGTCCATTCCGGCGCCCCAGTAGCCGAGGTTGATCCCGAGCTGCATGACCTTCCCCTTACTGATCAGTAACGTCCCTTGTGGCCTCGACCCTAGCGTGTGGGGGCGCGCCCGGCGGGGCGCGTGCGGGCGCTGCGCGCATCCGTTGTCCACAGGCATCCCACGGCACGAGTTCCGGCCAGTAATCTCGGCGGTCATGGAGCAGAGGCATCTCGGCCGTACCGGCCTGCGCGTGTCCCGGATCGGACTCGGCACCCTGACCTGGGGCCGGGACACCGACGAGCACGACGCCGCGGACCTGTTGAAGACGTTCTGGGAAGCGGGCGGGAGCCTCGTCGACACGGCCGACGTGTACGGGGACGGGGAGGCCGAGTACCTGCTCGGGCGGCTCGTCGACGGGCTGGTGCCGCGGCGGGACCTGGTGATCTCCACCAAGGCCGGCAGCGTGCCCGACCCTGACCGGCGTTTCGACGGCTCGCGCGGGCATCTGCTGTCGGCGCTGGACGCCTCGCTGGCCCGGCTCGGCACGGACTACGTCGACGTGTGGCACATCCACGCCTACGACCCGGACACCCCGCTGGAGGAGACGCTGCAGGCGCTGGACCTGGCGGTGAGCAGCGGCCGGGCGCGGTACGCGGGCGTCTCCAACTTCTGCGGCTGGCAGCTCGCCAAGGCCGGGACCTGGCAGCTCGCGGCGCCGGGGACGCGCACGCGGCTGGCGTGCACGCAGATGGAGTACTCGCTGCTCCAGCGCGGCGTGGAGCGGGAGGTGCTGCCGGCCGCGATCGACCTCGGGATCGGGCTGCTGCCGTCCTCGCCGCTCGGGCGGGGCGTGCTGACGGGCAAGTACCGCAACACGACGCCGCCGGACTCGCGCGGCGCCTCGGAGCATCTGGCGCCGTTCGTCGAGCCGTATCTTGACGACACGGCCGACCGGATCGTGGAGGCGGTGACCACGGCGGCGGACGGCCTCGCGGTGACCCCGCTCCAGGTGGCCCTCGCCTGGGTTCGCGACCGCCCCGGCGTGACCGCCCCGATCGTCGGCGCGCGCAACGCGCAGCAGCTCACGGCGGCGTTGTCAGTGGAGGCGCTTAGTCTGCCCGACGAGATCTGCCGGGCGCTGGACGACGTGTCCGCGCCGGTGCACCACTACCCCGATCACGACTGGAGCACGCTGTGAGCACGGAGCCGAACACCACCGAGGCCGCGGAGAGCACGACGCCGGGCACCGCGGCGGAGGGCGGCGGGGCGGGGCCCGGGGGTGCGGCAGGCACGGTGACGGGCGGCGCGCCCCGCGGCGCCGGCGAGGAGGACGGCGGGACTCCCGGGGCGGCGGCCCAGGGCAGCGGGCCGGAGGACGGGGAGGGCGGCGCCACGGAGGACGACGGCGCGTCCGGGAGCGAAGCCGAGCCCGGCGGGGCGGAAGGTGCGGGGGGCGCCGAGCCGGGCGGTGCCGCGGAGGGTGCGCCCGGGGCGCTGTCCGAGGCCGAGGCCGAGCTGGCCGCTCAGCGCGTCGAGCGGGAGCGGATCGAGCGGCGGAAGGCCGAGAAGGCCCGGATCGAGGCCGGGGCCAAGCTGAGCGGGAAGGCCGCCGACCTGCTCGCGGCCGTCCGGGCCGTGGAGAGCGGGGAGAAGCCGCCCGCCACCGTCTTCGAGGAGCCCCCGCCGCGCCGGCCGGCCCCCGCGCCCGTACGGCGTCCCCAGCAGCCCGCGCCCGCTCCCGCCGGGCCCGCGCCGGACGCCGTGGAGGCCGTACGGCGGGTGCTGGCCGAGGGCGGGGCGCCCGAGGCCCTGGCCGCGGACACCGCCGCCGTGCTCGGGGACGGCGCGGCCGAGCGGCTGCGTGCCGACCCCTGGCAGCTGCTGCGCGTCGCCGGGGTGCGCCCCGAGCAGGCCGACGGGTTCGCCCGGGCGCTGCTGGGCGCCGAGTGCGGACCGGACGACGAGCGGCGGGGCCGGGCGGTGACCGGCTGGCTGCTGGAGCAGGCGGCGCTCGCCGGGCACACCGCCCTGGAGCTTCCGGCCCTGCACGCCGCCCTGTCCCGGCGGGGCGTCCCCGATCCGGACGGCGCCGTGCAGGGCGCCTTGGCGGAGGGTGACGTCCTGGCCTTCCAGGACGGTGTGGAGGAGCAGGCGGAGGAGGCGGAGAAGGCGGAGGACCCGGCGCCCGTACGGGTTCTCGTGGGGCTTGAGCGGTACGCGCTCGCCGAGGAGAGCCTCGCCGACGGGCTGGCCCGGCTGATCAACTCCGTGCCGAAGGAGGGTCGTCCGGCCGACGAGTGGGAGCGGGCCGCCGCAGGGGCGCGGGGGTCCGCCGCCGATCTGATCCGCGCCGTCGCCGGGCACGGACTCGTGCTGCACACCGGTGGCGAGGCCGCCCGCGCGGAGGCGGCGGAGCTGCTCGCCGCCGCACGCGGTCCGGGGCTGCGGGCCTGGGCCGCCGTCCACAGCCCCGTGGGCCGGGCGCGGCTCGCCGCCCCGGCCCAGTCCGTCGCGACGGTCGCCGGGCTGCTCTCTGGGGCCGAGGGCCCCGGGCGGGATCCCGAGGGAGCGCTGGACCTGGACCTGCTCGTCGTCCTGGACGCGCCCCAGCTCGACGTGGAGACGGCCGCGCTGCTCACGGAGTCGCTGCCGGACGGCGCGCGGCTGGTGCTCAGCGGCGATCCGGGCGTGCTGTGGTCGGTCGGGCCCGGCCGCGTCTTCGCCGACCTGCTCGCCGTGCGCGGCTGCCCGCAGGTGGCCTCCCGGCGGCCGGACCCCGGTCCGCTGGGCGAGCTGGTGTCCGGCATCGGCGTCGGCGAGCTGCTCCAGGTCGAGGCGCCCGGCAAGGAGGTCGTGATCGTGCCGGTGCGGGACGCCGGCGAAGCCGTGCACCGCACCGTGCAGCTCGTCGCCGACTCGGTGCCCCGGGCGTTGGGCGTGCCCGCCGAGGAGACCGTCGTCCTCACGCCGGGCCACGGCGGCGCGGCCGGCACCCGCGCGCTGAACGCGGCCCTGAAGGAGCGGCTCAACCCCGGCCCCGGCCGCTTCGGGGGCTTCGACCCGGGAGACCGGATCGCCTACTCCCCCGCGCCCGGACGCACGCTGCCGGGCCGGGTCGTCACGGCGGACGCCGACGGGCTGCACCTGTCCTGCTTGGGGGAGGCCGTCGTCGTGCCCAAGGAGCGCGTGGAGCGGTCCGTGCGCCACGGGTGGGCGCTGACCGCGCACCAGGCCGTGGGGGCCCGCTGGCCGGCCGCGGTGGTCGTGCTGCCGGGCGACGCCGCGCAGGCCCTCAGCAGGCCGTGGGTCTACACCGCGTTCGGGCGGGCGGAGCGGCATCTGTCCGTCGTCCACGGGGTGGAGCAGGCGCTGCCGCGGGCGGTCGCCGAGGTCGGGCCCAAGCCCCGCACGACCCGGCTGCCGGAGCTGCTGGCGGCGCAGTTGCCGACGACCGGCTGATCCCGGCCCGTGTCCCGGCCGGGCCAATCTGGTCCGGGCCGAGCCGTGCCGCACCGGCCGGGCCAGGCCGGTCCGTCCGAATCGGACCGCGCGGAATCGGACCGCGCGGAACCGGGCCGGGTCGAACGGGACCGGGCCGAACCGGGCGGTCGAGACCGACGAAAACGGCGGCGGCCATCGGGAAGCATCGCTTCCCGGGTGTCCGCCGCCGTCCCGGGCACCTTCCGGTGCGGCCGCCGCCGTGCAGGGCGAGGCTGTGTCACCGGTCCGCGTCGAGCGGCTCCAGCTCCTCGTCCTCGTCCAGCACCACGACCTCGATGTCCTCGTCGTCGTCGGCGTCGTCGATGTCGATGTCGTCCTCGGCGTCGTCGTCGAAGACCGCGCTGACGTCGAAGCGGCAGACCACCTCCTGCGGGTCCACGCCGTCGAACGGCGCCTCCAGCCACTCGCCCGGCTCGGCCGGCTCGTCGGCGGCCGTCACCCACAGCGTGGAGTCGCCCTCCTCCAGGCCGAACTCCTTGTGCCGGGAGGCGATCTCGTCCGGTTCGAACTCCCCGAACAGGATGCCGAGCGCACCGTGGACCGAGCCCGCGAACTCCGCGCCCCGGCCGTCGTCGTCGGCCGCCTCGATCCGCTGGGCCTGCGCCATCAGCCGCTGCGGTTCCGCCACCGCGTAGTCGCGGCGGATCAGCACACTGAGGGCGTTCGGTTCCGCGGGACCCGCGTACGGGGGCAACGAGTCCTCCGCGCCGGGGATCTCGAAGGGGGTGACCTCGTCGTAACGGTCGTAGAGCAGCTCGTCGTACGCCTCCGCGGCCGCGGCCAGCTCGTTGAACGCCTCGTAGACGGCCGGGTCGTCCTCCCCCGACCGGCGTTCGACCGCGGCCAGGTGGCGGTCGAGCGCGGTCTTGACCGCCTCGGCGGCGGCGCGTACCTCGGCAGCGGTGGACTGCGCAGCATCAGACATAGTGCAGACGCTATCCGTACCGGGCCGGTGCCCGCACAATAGATGCGATGCCGGAATACGAATTTGTCGACGTGTACGTGCCGCGCGGGGTCTCCCGCAAGGAGGCGGCACGTCTGCTGACCGACCACGCGGAGTACGGACACTGGGAGTTGCACCGTCTGAGCCTGTTGCGCGACGGCAGCCGCAGGGTGCGGCTGCGGCGGCGGATCATCCGCCAGGTTCGCGCCACCTGGTGATCGGGACGGTGCCGGAACGGAGGACGCCGGAACGGGCCGGGTCCCGCCGTGGCGGGGCCCGGCCCGTTCCGTTCCGCTTCGCCGCGGCGCCGTGCTACGCGGACGTGCGCGCCCTGCGGTAGAGGATCGCGCCCGCGAACAGCGCGCCCGCGCTCAGTGACATGGCCGCGCCCATGGGCAGGCCGCTTCCCGTCTCGGCGAGTTCACCGCCGCCCCCGGACTGGGGCCCGGGCCGGTTGACGCCCGCGTCGGGGCCTTCCTCGCCGCCCGTTTCGCCGGGCCGACCCGGATTGCCCGGGTTGTCCGGCTCGTTCGGCTGCTCCGGCTCACCGGGTTCGCCGGGCTCCCCCGGCTGCCCCGGATCGCCGGGCTCCCCCGGTTCCCCGGGCTCACCCGGCTTTCCCGGTTCTCCCGGCTGTCCCTGCGGCGGCTCGGTGTCGCCGCCGCCCGGGCCGCCGTTGCCGCAGTCGTTGCCCGCCGCCGGGTTGCCGGCGCCCACCACGTCCACGGTGTTGCCGCAGACGTTGACCGGCACATGGACCGGCGCCTGGATCAGATTGCCGGAGCCGACGCCCGGCGACCCCTCGGCCGTGCCCTCCGCCTGGGCACCCCCGGCACCGCCTCCGCCCTGGTTGGCGCAGGCGTTGCCGGCGGCCGGATTGAGCAGGCCGATGACGTTGACGGTGTTGCCGCAGACGTTGACCGGCACGTGCACCGGCGCCTGGACGACGTTGCCGGACAGCACGCCGGGCGAACCGGCGGCCGTGCCGTCGGCCTCGGAGCCGGTGTGGGCGTACGCCTGGCCCCCCATGGCGGCGATCACTCCGGTCGCCGCCGCCATGGTCAGCAGTCCCTTTCGGGTGACCTTTCCCATGATTCCCCATTCCCCCTTCGATCTGTGTGCGCTCGCGTGACGAGGTGAGAAGACCGGTCGGCCCCGGAGCGCATGGCGCGCACTCCGGGGCCGACGGAACTCGGACCCTCAGAAAAACCGTGGGCGGAACGTCACCTGTTGACGCAGGTGTTGCCGAAGGCGGGGTTCAGCACGCCGATCACGGAGACCGTGTTGCCGCAGACGTTCACGGGCACGTGGACCGGGACCTGGACAACGTTGCCCGACACGACGCCCGGGGAGTGCACGGCGGCGCCCTGCGCGCCGGAGTCGGCGACGGCGAGGCCCGCGCCCGCGAGGACCAGGCCACCGGTGGCAGCCGCGGCGGCGACGATCTTCTTGATCATTATTCCTCCTAGTTGGCAATGCGATCCAAGTAGCTGATCGCACCAGCAGTAACGAGGAGGAATGAATAGGGCTACGACCTGATGAGCGCATTCACCCGTCCCGGTAACGACCGGCACACGCGCGCGAATTGTCAGGAGGCGTCGAGGAACCGGTCGAGCACCCGCACGCCGAACTTCAGCCCGTCCACCGGCACCCGCTCGTCCACCCCGTGGAACATCCCCGCGAAGTCCAGCTCCGGCGGCAGCCGCAGCGGCGCGAAGCCGAAGCAGCGGATGCCGAGGTCGTCGAAGGACTTGGCGTCGGTGCCGCCGGAGAGCATGTAGGGCACCGCGCGGGCGATCGGGTCCTCGGCGCCGAGCGCGCTCTGCATGGCGTCGACCAGCTTGCCGTCGAAGTCGGTCTCCAGGGCCTTGTCGCCGTGCACGTCCTCCCGCTTCACACGGGGGCCGAGGATCCGGTCGAGGTCGGCGAGGAACTCCTCCTCGTAGCCGGGCAGGAAGCGCCCGTCGACGTGCGCGGTGGCCTGGCCCGGGATGACGTTGACCTTGTAGCCGGCGCCGAGCATGGTCGGCGCGGCCGAGTTGCGCAGGGTGGGGCCGATCATCTTGGCGATGCCGCCGAGCTTGGCGAGCGTCTCGTCCATGTTCTCGGGGTCGAGTTCGGTGCCGAGGGCGTCGGACAGCTCGTCCAGGAAGGACCGCACGGTCTTGGTGACCCGCACCGGCCAGGTGTGCCGGCCCAGCCGCCCGACGGCCTCGCACAGTTCGGTGATGGCGTTGTCGGTGTTGGTCATCGAGCCGTGCCCGGCCGTGCCCTCGACCGTCAGGCGCATCCAGTGCATGCCCTTCTGGGCGGTCTCGATCAGGTACAGCCGCAGCTTCTCGTTGACGGTGAAGGAGAATCCGCCGACCTCGCCGATCGCCTCGGTGACGCCCTCGAACAGGTCCGGGTGCTCGTCGACGAGGTAGCGGGCGCCGTGGGTGCCGCCGGCCTCCTCGTCGGCGAGGAAGGCGAGGACGACGTCGCGGGGCGGCTTGCGGCCGCTGCGCATCCGGTCCCGGACGACCGCGAGGGTCATCGCGTCCATGTCCTTCATGTCGACGGCGCCCCGGCCCCACACGCAGCCGTCCGCGATCTCGCCGGAGAACGGGTCGTGGGTCCAGTCGGCCGCGTTGGCCGGAACCACGTCGAGGTGGCCGTGGATGAGCAGCGCGGGCCGGGAGGGGTCCTCGCCCTCGATGCGGGCCACCGTGGAGGCGCGGCCCCGGTGGGACTCCAGGATCGTCGGCTCCAGGCCCACCTCGGCGAGCTTCTCGGCGACGTACTCGGCCGCCTTGCGCTCGCCCGGCCCGGAGTGGTCGCCGTAGTTGCTGGTGTCGATCCGGATCAGCTCGCGGCAGAGGTCCACGACCTCGTCCTCGCCGGTGACGCTCCCGGCCGTGTCCGTCTGGCTCACGCTGTTCCTCCCGCTGTCGCCGCTGGTGGTTCCCCCTCATCCTCCCTCCCGGGCGGGCGGGCGCCCAAGACCGGGCCCGGCCGTCACACGCCGTTCACGGGGCGGACCGGCCGCCCGGGGGTGTGATCGGCCCTCGTCGAAAGCCTGGTAATGTTTACGTCGTCGCCGCGGGGGAAACCCTGCACGACACACACCTTGTCCGGGTGGCGGAATGGCAGACGCGCTAGCTTGAGGTGCTAGTGCCCTTTATCGGGCGTGGGGGTTCAAGTCCCCCCTCGGACACCAGTGAAGACCCCTGCTGAGCAGGGGTCTTCTGCATTGTGGGGCATCTCTCGTCGTCCCGCGCCGGTTTCGGCCGGGGCGCGGACCCGCCTCGTACTAAAATTTCCGGCTTGTTACGGAGCTGGATCCGGACAACCCCAGGCGCACCTGCGGGCCCGCCAGCGCCCCGGAGGCTTCCGGGATCGAGACGCGAGGACCCGATGGCAGCCATAGACGAGAGCAGTGCTCTCGGCCTGCTCGGCGACGAGTTCGACCAGATCGACCAGCACGACCAGAACCACCGCTCCCCCACGGGCGCCGCCCTCTTCTCCGGCGGCCCCGCAGCCTCCCCGCGCACGCTGGTCGACGTCTTCGACGCGTCCGTGCGCGCCTTCCCGGACGAGCCGGCCCTGGACGACGGGACCGCCGCGCTGACCTACCGCGCCCTCGCCGCCGCCGTGGAGGGACTGCGCGGGCGGCTGGCGGCCGCCGGGGTGGGGCTCGGGGACCGCGTCGGAGTGCGGGTGCCGTCCGGGACCAACGACCTCTACGTGGCGATCCTGGCCGTCCTCGCCGCGGGCGCCGCCTATGTGCCGGTCGACGCCGAGGACCCGGACGAGCGGGCCGCGTTGGTGTTCGGCGAGGCCGGTGTGCGGGCCGTCGTCGGGGCGGGGCACGAGCTGACCGTGCACGGCCGCTCCGGGACGCCGGCCGCCCGCCCCGGCGTCGGGCACGACGCCTGGGTCATCTTCACCTCCGGGTCCACCGGGAAGCCGAAGGGCGTCGCCGTCAGCCATCGCAGCGCCGCCGCGTTCGTGGACGCCGAGGCCGCGCTGTTCCTCGCCGAGGAGCCGATCGGGCCCGGCGACCGGGTGATGGCGGGCCTGTCCGTCGCCTTCGACGCGTCCTGCGAGGAGATGTGGCTGGCCTGGCGCTACGGCGCGTGCCTGGTGCCGGTGCCGCGCGCGCAGGTCAGGAGCGGCGCCGATCTCGGGCCGTGGCTGGTGGAGCAGGAGATCACCGTGGTCTCCACGGTGCCGACGCTGGCCGCGCTGTGGGAGCCGGAGACCCTCAACGACGTACGGCTGCTGATCTTCGGCGGTGAGGCGTGCCCGCCCGAGCTGGTGCAGCGGCTGGTGACGGAGGGACGCGAGGTCTGGAACACCTACGGGCCGACCGAGGCGACCGTCGTGGCGTGCGCGTCGCTGATGAGCGGCGCGGAGCCGGTGCGGATCGGGCTGCCGCTGAAGGGCTGGGAGCTGGCCGTCGTGGACGAGGCCGGGGAGCCGGTCCCGATGGGCGGCAGCGGCCAGTTGGTGATCGGCGGGGTGGGGCTCGCCCGGTATCTCGACGCGCGGAAGGACGCGGAGAAGTACGCGCCGCTGACGTCGCTGGGATGGGAGCGGGCGTACCGCAGCGGCGACCTGGTGCGGGCGGAGCCGGAAGGGCTGGTGTTCCTCGGGCGGGCCGACGAGCAGATCAAGCTGGGCGGGCGGCGCATCGAACTGGGCGAGGTGGACGCGGCGTTGCAGGCGCTGCCCGGTGTCGCGGGGGCCGCGGCGGCGGTGCGCACGGCTCGCGGCGGCAACCAGTTGCTGGTCGGCTACGTCGTGACGCAGGACGGCTGGGACGCCGCGGCGGCCGTGGCCCGGCTGCGCTCCGAACTGCCCGCCGCGCTGGTGCCGTTGCTCGCGCCGGTCGAGGACCTGCCGACCCGCACGTCGGGGAAGGTGGACCGGGCCGCGCTGCCGTGGCCGCTGGAGAGCGTGGAGAGTACCGGTCCCGTCGAGCAGTTGTACGGCACGGAGGCGTGGCTCGCCGAGCAGTGGAGCGAGGTGCTGGGCGTGCCGGTGGCGAGCGCCGACGACGACTTCTTCGCGATCGGCGGGGGCAGCCTCGCCGCCGCCCGGCTCACCACCCGGCTGCGCGAGCGGTATCCCAGCGCGGCGGTGCTCGACCTGTACCAGCAGCCGGTGCTGCGGAAGCTGGCCCGGCACCTGGAGGAGTCGGCGCAGGGCGACGGGGCCGCGCGAACCGTGGCTCCGGTGCCGCGCCGGGCGCAGGCCGTGCAACTGCTGGTGCTGCTGCCGCTGTTCACGCTGGTGGGGCTGCGCTGGAGCGTGGTGCTGGCAGCGCTCGGGAACGTCCTGCCGGGGTACGCCTGGCTGCCGACGGCCCCCTGGTGGCTGGTGGCGGCGGGCGCGGTGGTGTTCTTCAGCCCGCCGGGACGGCTGGCGCTGGCGGCGGGCGGGGCGCGGCTGCTGCTGCGCGGAGTGCGGCCGGGGCGTCATCCGCGGGGCGGGAGTGTGCATCTGCGGCTGTGGGCCGCGGAGCGGCTGGCCGAGTGCAGCGGGGCGACCTCGCTGACCGGGGCGTGGCTGCAGCGCTACGCGCGGGCACTGGGCGCCAGGGTGGGGCCGGAGGTGGATCTGCACTCGCTGCCGCCGGTCACCGGGATGCTCAGGCTGGGCCGGGGCGCGGCCGTGGAGTCGGAGGTCGATCTGGCCGGGCACTGGCTGGACGGCGACATGCTGGAGATCGGCCCGGTGCGGGTCGGCGCGCACGCCGTGGTGGGGACGCGCAGCGTGCTCTTCCCGGGCGCGCGGGTGGGCAAGCGGGCCGAGGTGGCCCCGGGTTCGGCCGTGGCCGGGCAGATCCCGACCGGACAGCGGTGGGCGGGCGCGCCCGCGGTGAAGCTGGGCCGGGCCAAGCGGAACTGGCCCAAGGAGCGTCCGCCGCGCGGCGGGCTGTGGCGGGCGGCGTACGGGGCGACCGGGTTCGCGCTGAGCGCGCTGCCGGTGGTCTCGGTCGCCGCCGCGCTGGCCGTGGCGGGCCTGTTCGTCGACCCGGACGCCGGCATCGGCGGGGCCCTGCGGGGTGCGGCGCTCGCGCTGGTTCCGGCGACGCTGGCGTTCGGGGCGGCGTACGCGCTGCTGATCCTGGCGGCGGTGCGGCTGCTGAGCCTGGGGCTGCGCGAGGGGACGTATCCGACGCACAGCCGGGGCGGCTGGCAGGCCTGGTCGGTGACGCAGCTGATGGACCGCTCGCGGGAGATGCTGTTCCCGCTGTACGCCGGGCTGGTCACGCCGGTGTGGCTGCGGCTGCTCGGGATGCGGATCGGGCGGGGCGCGGAGGTGTCGACGGTGCTGGCGCTGCCGAGCCTGACGACGGTCGGCGAGGGCGCGTTCCTCGCCGACGACACGCTGACCGCGCCGTACGAGCTGGGCGGCGGCTGGGTGCGGGTCGGGCGGGCGCAGATCGGGCGGCGGGCGTTCCTCGGCAACTCGGGGATGACCGCGCCGGGGCGCAGCGTGCCGGACGGGGGCCTGGTGGGAGTGCTGTCGGCGACGCCGAAGAAGGCGAAGAAGGGCAGCTCGTATCTGGGGCTGCCGCCGGTGAAGCTGCCCCGCAGCTCGGCCGACGCGGACGGGAGCCGGACGTACGATCCGCCGGCCCGGCTGCTGTGGGCGCGGGCGCTGGTGGAGGTGTGCCGGATCGTGCCGGTGTTCTGCTCGGCGGGGATCGCGGTGCTGACGGTGGCGGCGCTCGCGGCGCTGGGCGGCTGGGCGTGGCCGCTGGGCGGGGTGGTGCTGCTCGCGGCGGGCGCGGTGGCGGCCGGGGTGTCGGTGGCGGCGAAGTGGGCGCTGGTCGGACGGCACCGCAGCGGGGAGCATCCGCTGTGGAGCGGCTTCGTGTGGCGCAACGAGCTGGCGGACACCTTCGTGGAGGTGCTGGCGGTGCCGTGGCTGGCCGGGCCGGTGACGGGCACGCCGGTGCTGACGGCGTGGCTGCGCGGGCTCGGGGCGCGGATCGGCCGGGGCGCCTGGGTGGAGAGCCACTGGCTGCCGGAGGCGGACCTGGTGACGCTCGGGGACGCGGCGACGGTGAACCGGGGCTGTGTGCTGCAGACCCACCTCTTCCACGACCGGATCTTGCGGACGGATACTGTGGTCCTCCGTGAGGGCGCGACGCTGGGCCCTGGCGGAATCGTCCTGCCCGGCAGCACCGTCGGCGCCCGTACCACGCTGGGTCCGGCGTCGCTGGTGATGGCGGCGGAGTCCGTCCCGGACGACACCCGCTGGCTGGGCAACCCGATCGAGTCATGGCGCCGGTAGCGGCTCCCGCCGCGCTCGGGGGCGGGGACGGGGAACGTCGTACGAGCACAGGGCAGGGAGCGGACGCGGCAGTGGCGGTTCAGCAGGCGGCGGGTCCGGACCCGTACTTCCCGGCCCATGGCGACTCCCGGTACCGGGTGCACCGCTACGAGCTGGTGCTCGACTACCGTCCGGGCCCCAACCGGCTGTCCGGGACGGCGCGGATCAACGCCATCGCCGGCCCGGCCCCGCTCGCCGAGTTCCAGCTGAACCTGGCGGAGTTCCGGGTCGGCCGGGTCAAGGTCGACGGGCGGGCGGCGCACTACACGCACCGGGGCGGCAGACTGCGGGTTCGGCCGGCGAAGGCGCTGCGGGCGGGGGCGGCGTTCACCGTGGAGGTGCACTGGTCGGGCAACCCGAGGCCGGTGTCCAGCCCCTGGGGCGGACTCGGCTGGGAGGAGCTGGCGGACGGGGCTCTGGTGGCGAGCCAGCCCGTGGGGGCGCCGTCGTGGTACCCGTGCAACGACCGGCCGGCCGACAAGGCGTCGTACCAGATCTCGGTGACGACGCCGTCGGCGTACGCGGTGGTGGCGGGCGGGCGGTTGCTGACCCGGACGACCAAGGCGTCGACGACGACCTGGGTGTACGAGCAGTCCGCGCCGACGTCGAGCTACCTGGTGGGCCTGGCGATCGGGAAGTACCAGACGGTGCTGCTCGGCGATCCGGGGCCGGGCGGGGTGCCGCAGCACGGGCACATCCCGGCGCGTCTGCTGCCGGAGTTCTCCCGGGACTTCGCGCGGCAGCCCGCGATGATGGAGCTGTTCCAGGAGCTGTTCGGGCCCTATCCCTTCGACGGTTACGCGGTGGTGGTGACCGAGGAGGAGCTGGACGTGCCCGTGGAGGCGCAGGGGCTGTCGCTGTTCGGGTCCAACCATGTGGACGGGGCGCGCGGCTGGGAGCGGCTGGTGGCGCACGAGCTGGCGCACCAGTGGTTCGGCAACAGCGTGTCCATCGCCGACTGGCGGCACATCTGGCTGAACGAGGGGTTCGCCAAGTACGCCGAGTGGCTGTGGTCGGAGCGCTCCGGCGGGCGGACGGCGCAGCAGCAGGCCGCCGCCGCGCACCGGGTGCTGGCCGGGCTGCCGCAGGACCTGCGGCTGGCCGACCCGGGCCGCAAGCTGATGTTCGACGACCGGGTCTACCAGCGGGGCGGGCTCGCCGTGCACGCGGTGCGCTGCGCGCTGGGCGACGAGGCGTTCTTCCGGATGCTGCGCGGCTGGGCTGGGCTGCACCGGGGCGGCGCGGTGAGCACGGCGGCGTTCACCGCGCACGCGGCCCGGTACGCGGCGGAGCCGCTGGACGGGCTGTTCGACGCGTGGCTGTACGGGACGGCGCTGCCGCCGCTGCCGGAGCAGCAGACGCGGATTCCGGCGCAGCCGGCGCATCCGCCGACCAACGCCGGGTCCGCGTAGGCCGGTTCAGGTGTTGGGCACCTTGAGCGCCTCCCAGCTGGTCCTTCCGGGGATGCCGTCGGCGTCCTTGCCCTCGTAGCCGAGTTTGCGCTGCCAGGCGGCGTAGGAGCGGCGGTCGGCCTCGGTCCACTCGGGGCCGGGGCCGTCCGCGTAGCGGGAGCAGCCCTCGGCGACGAGCCGGCGGCCCATCGCGGTGATGACGGGCGACTTCTGGCCTGCGTGGAAGAAGGCGCTGCCGGGGAAGGGCTCGTAGCGGGGCCGGGACGGCTGAGGCTCGGGCTTCGGGGCGGGCTCGGTGGCGGGGGGGGTGCGCCGCGGAGGCGTTCGGCGATGCGGCGGCGCATGCCGTCCATGGTGAACCCGCGCGGGTCGATCTTGCCGGGCTGCCACTCCCTGTGGCCGATGACAGAGCGCTCGGACCAGCCGTGGTGGCGGCATGTCGCGGCGGCGATACCCGGGTACGCGGTCCGGGCGAGGAGCGTCCGCAACGCGGCGGCCTGCGCGTGCGCCGAGATGGCGGAGGAGTGGTGGCATCGGTGCACGAAGGGCTACGACGCGTAACGCGTGCGCCGGGTCCGTGACACCGCATCAGTTTCCCCCGTCACTGCCCGGGCGGACGGCCGTCCGGGCCAAGCGGCTCACTTGTGACTCCTGATGCTCAGGTGCTCACTCCACCTTGAGGACCGGGCGGCCGCCCCGGCAAGGCGTCTTCGCGCCGGCCCCGGGGGAGGTTCGATGGAGGGCGACCGCCACGACCCGCACACGATGTGCGCGTGTCACGCCGGGGGTTGCACGATTCCTCCACGGTCCGTGATGCAGCAGAATGGCACACATGTCCCGACGCCCCGCACGTTCCGGCAGCCGACGATCCGCCCCCGCCGCGCACGACTCCTCGTGCCCCTGCGGTCTCGCGGAGGGATACGCGATGTGCTGTGGCCGATTCCATCGGGGCGCGGCGACGGCGCCGACCGCGGAGGCGCTCATGCGCTCCCGCTACAGCGCGTTCGTGCGGCGGGACGAGAGCTACCTGCTGCGGACCTGGCACCCGCGCACGCGCCCCGCGCGCCTCGACCCGGACCCGGGGATGCGGTGGACCGGCCTGGAGATCCTCGGCACGAGCGAGGGGTCGGCGTTCCACACCACCGGGACGGTGACCTTCCGGGCGTCGTTCCGCGGCGGCTCGCTGCACGAGCGCAGCCGGTTCGAGCGCGTCGACGGGGCGTGGGTCTACGTCGACGGGGAGTTCCTCGACTGACGGGCCGGGCCCGTCGCGAAGGGCCTACGGCGCGAGGACGTCGAGTTCCTGGAGGGCCCCCACCGTGATCTGACGCGTCAGCCGCTCGGCACGGTCCGCGTCGCCCTCCCGCACCGCTTCCGCGACCCGCACGTGCAGGCTGACGGCGGCCGGGTCGGGGTCGTCGAACATGACGTCGTGCCGGGTGCGCCCGGCGAGCACCTCGGCGACGACGTCGCCCAGGCGGGCGAACATCTCGTTGCCGGAGGCGTTGAGGATCACCCGGTGGAAGGCGATGTCGTGCAGGAGGTAGCCCTCGAGCTGGTGGCCGCGCGAGTGGGCGACCATGCCGAGGGCGCACTCGGTCAGCTCGGCGCACTGCTCGGCGGTGGCGTTCGTCGCGGCGAGCCCCGCCGCGACCGGTTCGACGGCGGAGCGCAGCACGGTGAGTGAGCGCAGCTGCCGCGCGCGGTCGGCGCCGGCCAGCCGCCAGCGGATGACCTGGGGGTCGTAGACGTTCCACTCGGCCGCCGGCCGCACGGTGACGCCCACCCGGCGACGGGACTCGACCAGGTGCATGGACTCCAGCACCCGCACCGCCTCGCGCATCACGGAGCGCGAGACGTCGAAGCGCTGGGCCAGTTCGTCGGTGCGCAGAACGCTGCCCGGAGGGTACTCCCCCGCGGTGATCTCGGGGCCGAGGGTGTCCAGAACGCGGCCGTGCAGCCCCCGGTCCGGTGTGCTCATGCACTCAGCGTACGGGGCGGATCACGCGATCAAAAAGTCAGACTTATTTGTCACAGGCTCTTGAATTCGTCGTACCTAATCGGTTTCAGTGACGTCGACGCCGGATGACGAAGCCGGTGTCCCATGTCGAGGAAGACAGCGAGGCAGTCATGCGCAGCCCCCACGTGGTCGTGGTCATGGGTGTCGCCGGCACGGGCAAGACGACCATCGGTCGGCTGCTCGCGGCCCGGCTCGGAGTCCCGTACGCCGAGGGCGACGACTTCCACCCGCAGGCGAACATCGCGAAGATGTCGGCCGGCGTCCCCCTGGACGACGCGGACCGCCTGCCGTGGCTGGACGCGATCGGCGCCTGGGCGCACGAGCGGACCGGGCTGGGCGGCGTGGTCAGCTGCTCGGCGCTCAAGCGCGCCTACCGCGACCGGCTGCGGGCCGCCGCTCCCGGCGTCGTGTTCCTGCACCTCGCGGGCGACCGCGCCCTGATCGAGCGGCGGATGGCGCAGCGGCAGGGCCACTTCATGCCGACGGCGCTGCTGGACTCGCAGTTCGCCGCGCTGCAGCCGCTGCAGCCGGACGAGGCCGGCGTCGCGGTCGACGTCTCGGTGACGCCGGAGGAGATCACGGCGCGCGCCACGGCCGCGCTGGGAACCCTCGGCACGGACTGAGCCCACCCCCCACCCGCTTCTCCCCCACCGCACCCCCTTCTCCCCCGCCTCCCCCCTCACCGCAAGGAACCCCCGTGACTCCCGTGACCAGGCTCAGCGCCGAGATGCTGGCAGCGGACCCCGTCGAGCCGATCACCTCGGCCGGCCACGCCCAGCTGGGCATCGCCGTGCTGGCGGGCATCGCCGTCATCGTCCTGCTCATCACCCGGTTCAAGCTGCACGCCTTCCTGGCGCTGACCATCGGCTCGCTGGCTCTCGGAGCCTTCGCCGGGGCGCCGCTCGACAAGGCCATCGCCAGTTTCACCGCCGGACTGGGCTCCACCGTCGCGGGCGTCGGCGTACTGATCGCCCTCGGCGCGATCCTCGGCAAGATGCTCGCCGACTCCGGCGGCGCCGACCAGGTGGTGGACACCGTCCTGGCCCGGGCGGGCGGCCGGTCGATGCCGTGGGTGATGGTGCTGATCGCCTCCGTGATCGGCCTTCCGCTGTTCTTCGAGGTCGGCGTGGTGCTGCTGATCCCGGTGGTGCTGATGGTCGCCAAGCGCGGCAACTACTCCCTGATGCGCATCGGCATCCCGGCGCTCGCGGGCCTGTCCGTGATGCACGGGCTGGTGCCGCCCCACCCCGGCCCGCTGGTCGCGATCGACGCGGTCGGCGCCAACCTCGGCGTCACCCTGGCCCTCGGCGTCCTGGTCGCGATCCCGACGGTGATCGTCGCAGGCCCGCTGTTCGCGCGGTTCGCGGCCCGCTGGGTGGACGTCCCGGCGCCGGAGCGGATGATCCCCCAGCGCGCCTCGGAGGACCTGGAGAAGCGGCCGGGCTTCGGCGCGACGCTGGCGACGATCCTGCTGCCGGTGGTGCTGATGCTCGCCAAGGCGCTGGTCGACATCGTGATCGACGACCCCGAGAACACCGTGCAGCGCGTGTTCGACGTGATCGGCTCGCCGCTGATCGCGCTGCTGGCCGCCGTGCTCGTCGGCATCTTCACGCTGGCCCGTCCCGCCGGGTTCTCCAAGGAACGGGTCTCCGGGATGGTCGAGAAGGGGCTCGCGCCCATCGCGGGCATCCTGCTGATCGTCGGCGCGGGCGGCGGCTTCAAGCAGACGCTGATCGACTCCGGTGTGGGGCGGATGGTGCTGGACGTCTCCGAGGACTGGTCCATCCCGGCGCTGCTGCTGGCCTGGCTGATCGCGGTGGCGATCCGGCTGGCGACCGGTTCGGCGACGGTGGCGACCGTCTCGGCGGCCGGACTGGTGGCGCCGCTCGCGGCCGACATGTCGACCACCCACGCCGCCCTGCTGGTCCTGGCCATCGGCGCCGGCTCGCTCTTCTTCAGCCATGTCAACGACGCCGGTTTCTGGCTGGTGAAGGAGTACTTCGGCCTCGACGTCGGGCAGACCATCAAGACCTGGTCGCTGATGGAGACGATCATCTCCGTGGTCGCGGGCGCCGTGGTGCTGCTGTTGTCGCTGGTCATATAGCGGGCGGGAACGGCGGCGGCGTTCAGCGGTCGCGCCGCCCGCCGCGTACGCGGTCATGCCGCGCCGAGCGCCCGGTCGCGCGCGGCGCGGAAGGCGGTGCAGGGGTCGCGGTCCGGGTAGGACCACGGCTGGGGGGTGACCCGGCCCCCGATGCGCTGGAACAGGGCGGCGGCCTCGGCGTCGCGGCCCTCGCAGCACTTGGCGTGGGCGAGGTAGTTGAGGTCGACGAGGCGGCGCGGGTGGCCGTCGTGCTCCCACTCCAGCCACCAGTCGAAGGCGGCCTTCATCGCCTGCCGCGCGCGGCGGCCGGCCCAGTGCTCGGAGGCGGCCGGGTCGACGGGCTCCAGGCCGGCGGCGGCGAGGGCCCGGTAGCGCTCCGCGTGCGCGACGACCGGCAGGACGGCGAGCGGGGAGTCGGCGGGGGCCTGCTCGGCGGCCCAGTCGGCGAAGTCGTAGACCTCGTGGAGCGGGTCGGACCCGGCCCCGGCCCGGCGCTCGGCGAGGCGCGCGACCATCAGGTGGTGGGCGTGATGGTGCTCGCGGTGGCGGGCCCGCACCTCCTCGAAGCCGCGGACCACCGCTTCCTCGGGGCCCAGCTCGCGCTCCAGCATGAGCAGGCCGAGCCAGGGGGTCGGGTCGGCCGGGAGGCGTTCGGCGGCGGCGCGGCAGGACTCGCGGGCGCGCACCGGCTCCTCCTTGCCGAGCAGGGCCCGGCGCACCTGTGCCAGGGCGAGCAGCACGGGGGCGTCGGCGGAGTCGGGTTCGGCGAGCAGCCACGCGCGGGTCCAGGCGGCGCAGTACGGTTCCGACGCGAGGACGGCGACGCGGTGGCCCCGGCGGTCCCAGTCGTCGCCGGTGCGGGCCAGCAGGGAGCGGGCGACCTGCCAGCGCCCCTGCGCCAGGGCGGCGCGGGCGGCGCCCAGCTCACCGTCGTCGAGCGCCGCGTCGAACGCCCGCTCGGGGCTTTTGCGCCCGCGGCCCGGAAGTGGTGGGGGTGGGGACACGCCGGACTTTCCTCGAGGTGACGATCGCGGTCATCGGCCGCCTGCGCCGATCCCGCACAGCAAATCCATAGCCAACGCTTTCCGTCAAGCTCGAACGGAATATGACAGGCTTCAACCACCGGATGAATGGCGGGAATTGATCGACCCGCCGATGCGCCGGGCCGAGGGGATCTTTGCAGTCGCCAGGGCTCCGCGGGACCCCGGCGTGACCCAGGTCATGGCGTCCTCACCGGCCGGCGCCCACGATGGCCGGGCGGTCGCGCGCCGCCCTCCGGCCATGCCGGGCGCCGCGGCCGAGCCCGCCGACCGGCGCGCATCGGCGCGGCCGGGTGACCATCGAGGTAAGCGGTTTGTCGTTCCTGGTACTCGCTCTCTCGCTCGGCGCCGCCTGCTGCCTCGGATGCGGTTTCGTCCTCCAGCAGGAGGCGGCCCGGCACGCCCCGCGCGGCGACTTCCTCTCGCCGCGGCTGCTGCTCGACCTGGCCCGCGTGCCGCACTGGCTCGGCGGCATCGCGCTGATGATCGCCGGGACGGCGCTGGGCGCCGCCGCCCTCGGCGCGGGCCGGCTCTCCGTGGTGGAGCCGCTCCTCGCGACGAACCTGCTGTTCGCGCTCGCCCTGTCCCGCCGCCGAACCCGGCAGCCGCTGGGCCGGCAGGGCTGGTCGGGGCTGGTCCTGCTCGCGGGCGGGGTGGCGGCGTTCCTGGTGGCCGGGCAGCCCCACGGCGGCACCCCGGCCGACGACGCGGTCCGCCCCTGGCCCGTCGTGGGCGCGATGACGGCCCTGGCCCTCCTGCTGACGGCCCGCGCGCGGCGCTGCCCCGGATCGGCCCCGGTGCTGCTGGGCCTGGCGGCGGGCCTGCTGTACGGCGTGCAGGACGCCCTGACGCGCCTGAGCGGGCAGCGCTTCGACGCGGGCGGCCTCCCGGCGCTGCTGACCGGCTGGCAGCCGTACGGCGTCGTCCTGCTCGGCGTGACCGGGCTGATCCTGGTGCAGAGCGCGTTCGAGGCGGGCCCGCTGCGCGCCTCGCTGCCCGCCCTGACCGCCGCCCAGCCGCTGGCGGGCATCGTCTGCGGCGTCGCTTTCCTCGGCGACCGGCTGCGCACCGACGCGGGGGCCCTGGCCTGGGAGGCGGGCGGGCTCGCGGCGGTCGTCACCGGCATCGTCCTGCTCGGCCTGCATCCCGCGATGCCGCAGGGGCTGCCCGGCGCCGGCCCGGACCCCCGCCCTGCGCCCGGCCGAAACCGGCGGCCTGCTTGGATGGGTCCATGAGCGCCGCTGACGAGATCCTCGACGTCGTCGACGAGCACGACCACGTCGTCGGCCGGCTGCCGCGCGGGCAGGTCTACGCGCGGGGCCTCACCCACCGCTGCGTCTTCGTCCTGGCCCGCGACGCGGCCGGCCGGGTCTTCGTGCACCGCCGCACGCCGACGAAGCTGGTCTTCCCCTCGCTGTACGACATGTTCGTCGGCGGAGTGGTCGGCGCCGGCGAGTCCTACGACGACGCGGCGCTGCGCGAGGCCGAGGAGGAACTGGGCGTCGACGGACTGCCCCGGCCCGAGTTCCTGTTCAAGTTCCGCTACGACGGAGCCGGCGGCAGCTGGTGGTCGGCCGTCTACCGGGTCCGCTGCGACCTGCCGGTGCGCCCCCAGGCGGAGGAGGTGGCCTGGCACGCCTTCCTTCCCGAGGAGGAGGTCGAGCGCCGGCTCCCCGAGTGGGAGTGGGTCCCGGACGGACTGGCGGCCTACGAACGCCTCCGGGCCCGGCGGGAAACGGCCGGATAGGGTCGGACGCGTGATCGAACTCGTGCGGAACGTCCGGCTCTGGTTCGCGCCCGGACAGGTCGGCGAGGAGGGCGAGACGCCCGACTACCGGTTCTCGCTGGCGAACGAGCGCACCTTCCTGGCCTGGCTGCGCACCGCGCTCGCGCTGATCGGCGGCGGCTTCGCGGTGGACCAGTTCCTGCCCGACCTGGGCCGGGGCTGGCGGATCGGGCTGGCGCTGGCGCTGCTGGCGTCCGGCGTGCTGTGCGCGCTGCGCGCGGTCAACCACTGGGTGCGGTGCGAGCGGGCCATGCGGCGGGGCGAGGACCTGCCGGTGTCGCGGTTCCCGGCGCTGCTGAGCCTGGTGGTGGCCGTGGTGGCGGTCGCGATGGTCGTCGTGGTGGTCGCGGGCGGCGAGGGATGACGGGCGGGGACAGGGACCCGGAACCGGCGGCGACGGAAGCCGGGGCCCGGTCCCGGACGACGGAGGGGGACAGGGACCCGGGGCTGCAGCCGGAGCGGACCCGGCTCGCCTGGCGGCGCACCACGCTGTCCGGCACGGTCGCCGCCGTACTGGCCGTCCGCAGCGCCCTGCACGCCGGCCCGTCGCCCGCCCGCGTCGTCGCCGCGGCCCTGTGCTGCGCCCTGTGGCTGGGCTTCCTGCTCCTGGCCCACGCCCGCATCCGCACCCTGGCGGCGACCGGCCGCCCCGCGGCCATGGCGCCCCGCCACGCCACGGCGGCCACCCTGTGCACGGCGGCCCTGGCGGTGTGCGCGGCGGCCCTGGTCCTCTGACCGGACACGGGGGCGTCCGGGTCCCGCGCCCGCCGGCACGCCCGTCGGCGACCCGCCGCACGACTTTCGGCCTATCGTGGCTCCGATCACGTTCGCGCGACACTCTGGACGGCATACCGACCGGTCGGCATCATGAAGGCGTCCCGTTCACGCGTCCGTAGGAGCGACGATGGCTTCCGACCACCCGCCAGGCCTCGACCCCGACCGGCTGCGCGGTCTGCTCGACCGTGAGCTGCCGGGGCTGGTGCGCGGCCCGCTGACCGGCCGGCTGATCGAGGGCGGACGGTCGAACCTCACCTACGCGGTCACCGACGGCGTCTCGCGGTGGGTCGTACGCCGCCCGCCGCTCGGCCACGTCCTGGCCACCGCGCACGACATGAAGCGCGAGCACCGGGTGATCAGCGCCCTGCACCCCACGCGCGTGCCGGTGCCGCGGCCGGTGCTGCTGTGCGAGGACGAGGACGTGCTCGGGGCGCCGTTCTACGTCATGGAGTTCGTGGCGGGCACGCCGTACCGCACCGCCGGTCAGCTCGCCCCGCTCGGCCCCGAGCGCACCCGGGACGCCGTGCTGAACCTGGTCGACACGCTCGTCGAGCTGCACGCCGTCGACCCCGCGGAGGTGGGCCTGGCGGACTTCGGCCGGCCCGAGGGATTCCTGGACCGCCAGCTGCGCCGCTGGGGCAAGCAGCTGGACGCCTCCCGCAACCGCGACCTGCCCGGCATCGACGAGCTGCACGCCGCGCTCGGCCGGGAGCTGCCCGTCTCCCCCGCCCCCGCGGTGGTGCACGGCGACTACCGGCTCGACAACGTGCTGATCGGCGAGGACGACACGATCAAGGCCGTCCTCGACTGGGAGATGTCCACCCTCGGCGACCCGCTGACCGACCTCGGTCTGCTGGTGATGTACAGCAGGCCGCTCGGCATGCCGAAGTCGCCCGTCTCCACCACCGCCGAGGCCCCCGGCCACCCCGCCCCGGCCGAGCTGATCGAGCGGTACGCCGAGCGCTCGGGGCGCGACGTGTCCGCCGTCTCCTGGTACACGGCGTTCGCCTGGTTCAAGCTCGCCGTGATCCTGGAGGGCATCCACTACCGCTACACGTTGGGCCAGACCGTCGGCCGCGGCTTCGACCGCATCGGCGAGCTGGTGCCCGTCTTCATCGAGCACGGACTGCACACTCTCCAGGAAGGCTGACGCCATGGACTTCGCGTTCGACGCACGCACCGAGGAGCTGCGTGCCAAGCTGCTCGCCTTCATGGACGAGTACGTGTACCCGGCCGAGGCCGTCATGGAGGAGCAGCGGTCCGCGCTGGCCTCACCCTGGGACACCCCGCCGGTCGTCGACGAGCTGAAGGCCGAGGCGCGCCGCCGGGGCCTGTGGAACCTCTTCCTGCCCGACGCGGAGCACGGCGCGGGCCTGACCAACCTCCAGTACGCGCCGCTCGCCGAGATCACCGGCCGCAGCCCCCAGCTCGCGCCCACCGCGACCAACTGCGCCGCCCCGGACACCGGGAACATGGAGGTGCTGGCCCAGTTCGGCGACGAGGCGCAGAAGAAGCAGTGGCTGGAGCCGCTGCTGGCCGGCGAGATCCGCTCCGCGTTCGCGATGACCGAGCCGGAGGTGGCCTCCTCGGACGCCACGAACATCACCACGCTCATCGAGCGGGACGGCGACGAGTACGTCATCACGGGCCGCAAGTGGTACATCTCCGGGGCGATGAACCCGGACTGCAGGATCTTCATCGTCATGGGCAAGACCGACCCGGACGGGCCGGACATCCGCCGCCAGCAGTCCATGGTGCTGGTCCCGCGCGACACGCCGGGCGTCACCGTGAAGCGGGCGATGCAGGTGTTCGGGTACGAGGACCACTGGCACGGCGGCCACGCCGAGGTGATCTTCGACCACGCGCGCGTGCCCGTGTCCCACCTGATCGGCGAGGAGGGCGGCGGCTTCGCCATCGCCCAGGCGCGGCTCGGTCCGGGCCGCATCCACCACTGCATGCGGCTGATCGGCATGGCCGAGCGGGCGATCGAGCTGATGTGCCGGCGGGCGGTGTCCCGCGAGGCCTTCGGCAAGGCGCTGGCGCAGCAGGGCGTGGTGCACAACTGGATCGCGGACGCGCGCGTGACGGTCGAGCAGCTGAGGCTGCTGGTGCTGAAGACGGCGTGGCTGATGGACACGGTCGGCAACCGGGGCGCCCACACGGAGATCCAGGCCATCAAGATCGCCACGCCGCGCGCGGTGGTCGACATCATCGACCGGGCGATCCAGCTGCACGGCGCGGGCGGGGTGAGCCAGGACTTCCCGCTGGCCGAGCTGTACGCGGGGGCGCGCACGCTGATGATCGCCGACGGCCCGGACGAGGTGCACCAGCGGTCGCTGGCGCGGCGGGAGCTCAAGAAGTACGTGTGACCCGGCGGTGAGCAGCGGTAAGGGGCGCCGGCCGTGGCCGACGCCCCTTACTCGGGCCGCGTGCTCGCGCCGCGTGCTGGCCCCTTGCTCATGCCGCGCGAGCAGGCCCCTACGGCCGCAGCGCCCGCAGCAGCAGGTCTGCCAGGTGGTCGGCGACCTCCTGAGGGCTGAGCGGGCCGTCGGGCCGGTACCAGGTGGACAGGTGGTGCACGGAGCCGAAGTGGTAGTCCACCACCAGGTCGGCCGGCGTCGCCCGGGAGAAGACGCCCGCCTGCTGGCCCTCCTCGATGAGGGCCCGGAAGCGCTCGTGGTAGCGCCGCCGCTCGGCACGCACCTGCTTGTTCTTCTCCGGGCTCAGCTGGTGCATGGAGCGGAAGAAGATGGACGCGTCGTCGAGGTTCTCGATCGTGGTGACGACGACGTCGGCCGCCGCCGCCCGCACCCGCTTCTCGATCGGCTCGTCGGCGTCCGCCAACGCGTCGAGCCGCTCCTGCTGGACGCGCAGCACGCGCGCGTACACCTCGTGCAGCAGGTCGTCCTTGGAGCCGAAGTAGTGGTACAGCGCCCCCTTGGTGACGCCGGCCGCCTCGACGATCTCCTGCACCGAGGTGCGGTCGTATCCCTGCTCGGCGAAGAGCCGGGTGGCGGCGGCCAGGAGCCGCTGCGGCACCGGAGTGCCGTCTCCGTCCGTCGTCCTGGGCACTGCCGCCACCTGCCTTTCGTGATGTCCTAGCGACTTGCGCGGGAACGGGAACGCAACTCCCGACGGAGGATCTTCCCACTCGCCGTCTTCGGCAAGTCGGGCAGGATCTCCACCTGCCGCGGGTACTTGTAGGCGGCCAGTCTCTCCCTGCAGTACGCGGCGAGCGCATCCGGGTCCGCATCCGCCCCCGGCCGCAGGCTGATGTAGGCCTTGACGGTCTCGCCGCGGTACCCGTCCGGTACGCCGACGACGGCCGCCTCGCGCACCGCCGGGTGGGTGTACAGCACGTCCTCGACCTCGCGCGGCCACACCTTGAAGCCGGACGCGTTGATCATGTCCTTCTTGCGGTCCACCACGTACAGCCAGCCCTCGGCGTCCATGAACCCGATGTCCCCGGTGCGCAGCTCGCCGCCGGGGAAGGTCTCGGCGGTGGCGTCGGGCCGCCGCCAGTAGCCGGGCACGACCTGGGGTCCGCCGACGACGATCTCGCCCTGTTCGCCGAACGGGACCTCGTCGCCGTTCTCGTCGACGATCCGGACGACCGTGTCGGGTCCGGGCACGCCGACGGCGAGCGTCCCGGACCCGGGGTCGACGGGCGCCTCGCGGTGCGGCGGGACGGCGGCGCAGGGCGCGGTGCACTCGGTCAGCCCGTAGCCGTTGCGCAGGTAGGGGCCGAATCCGGCCCGGAACTTCTCCACCAGGGCGGGCGGCAGCGGGGCGCCGCCGGAGGAGATGATCCGGAAGGAGGAGAAGTGGTCGCGGGTGGCGGCGGGGTGGGCGGCCAGCGCCATGAAGGCGGTGGCCGGGCCGACCGTGTAGTGCGGGCGGTGCTCGGCGAACGCCTCCAGCACGGCCCCCGGCTCGAACCGGTAACCGAGCACAAGGGTGCCCGAACTGTTCAGGCAGGCGCCGAACTGGCAGACCATGCCGGTGATGTGGAACAGCGGCGCCAGCGCGTAGTAGACCGGTGCCTCGGGCAGACCGAGGCCGGTGCGCTGCCGCTCGGCGTTGTACATGATGTTGCCGTGCGTGTTCGTGGCGCCCTTGGGGGCGCCGCTGGTGCCGGAGGTGTAGCTGATCAGGGCGGTGTCGCCGGGGCCCGGCTCGCGTCCGGCCGGGGCCGGGTGGCCGTGCCGGGCGACCGCGGTGAGGTCGTCGGCGTCGGGTGCCTGCGGCAGCCGCTCGAAGGTCAGCACGCGCGTGTCGCCGCGCTCCTGGAAGTCCAGTTCGCAGGCGGTGAGCACGATGCGCACCGGTGAGCCGGCCGCCGTGCCGCGCAGATACGACTCCCAGGCCCGGTCCGAGCAGATCAGCGCGGCCACGTCGCCGTCGGCGAGGACGTGCCCGACCTCGCCCGACTTGTACATGGGGTTCACCGGGACGACGACCGCGCCGGCCTTCCACGCGCCCAGCACGGCGAGCACGAAGTGCGGCGAGTTCTGCAGCAGCACGGCGACCCGGTCACCGCGCTCCAGCCCGCGGGCGGCGAGGTGCCCGGCGACGGAGTCGCTCAGCTCGTCCGCCTCGCGGTAGGTGAGGCGTCCGTCGAAGTAGGCGAGGAAGACCCGCTCCGGCGTCGTGGCGGCGGCCCGGCGCAGGGCGTGGACCAGGGAGTCGGCGGGGTCGACCGGGGCGCGCTGGGCGTCGTTGAGCAGGTCCAGCCAGGGCTTGGCCGCGTAGCGGGAGCCCGCCGCGGTCACCGGGACGCCTCCCACTTCTGCTGGACCTTGTTCATGCCCGCCAGCCAGCGCTCGGGGACGGCGGCCCGGGCCTGGTAGTACTCGGCGACCTCGGGGTGCGGCAGGATCAGGAAGCGGTCCTCCGCCATGCCCCGGAACAGCGCCTCGGCCACGTCCTCCGGCTCGATCGCGGTCGGCACGAGCACCAGCTCGCCGGCGCTGCCCGCGTCGGTCAGCATGTCGGTGCGCACGCCCTGCGGGCAGATGGCGTGCACCTTCAGACCGCGGTGACGGTAGGTCAGGGAGAGCCACTCGGCGAAGGCGTAGGCTCCGTGCTTGGTGACGCTGTAGGGGGCCGCGCCGATCATGGTGAGCAGCCCGGCCGCCGAGACCGTCGACACGAACCGGCCGCCGCCGCGCTCCAGCCACTGGGGCAGCAGCGCGTGGGCCGCGCGGACGTGGGCCATGACGTTGACGTCCCAGGCGCGCGCCCAGACGTCCTCGCCGGCCGCCTCCGTGCCGCCCGAGGCGACCCCGGCGTTGGCGCAGTACACGTCGACCGTTCCGCCGAGGGCGTCGCGGGCGTCGGCGACGATCGCGGAGGCGTCGCCGGGCACGGCGATGCCTCCGATCTCCTCGGCGACCGCCTTCGCCCGGCCGACGTCGAGGTCGTTGACGACGACCCTGGCCCCCTCGGCGGCGAAGCGGCGGGCCAGGGCGGCGCCGATGCCGCCTCCCGCACCGGTGACGACCACTCCCGCATCCTGCACGGCTTCCACGATCGGTCTCCTTCGACGCGACGACACCACACGACTACGACTGGACTGCCACGGGACCACCACCCGACCACGACCGCCGTCCGTCCCGGCATAGGGCGGGACGTGCGGCCGGGCATGCGGCCGGACGGCGACAGACTAACCAGTCGGTATGTGCGGAGGGAAGGGTCGCGGCCAGGCAGAAGAAGCCTCGCCCGGACGGCGTCTTCCCCTCCCCCTCCGCTGCGCCTAGCGTGCCCATGCCAGCCGCCCCACGGTCACGGAGGTCACCCATGCACCTGTCCCGACGCGGTCTGCTCGCCACGGCCACAGCCGCCGTGTCCCTCCCGGCGGCAACCGCCGCCGCACCCCCTTCCCCCGCCGCGGGCCGTCAGCCCCTGCGCACGGGCTTCGAGCGCCTCGCCGCCGCCGGGTACGCCCCGCTCGACGGCGAACGGGTCGGCGTCGTCACCAACCCCACCGGCGTCACCCGCGACGTCCGCCACATCGTGGACGTGATGCACGCCGACGACCGGGTGAACCTGACCGCCGTCTTCGGCCCCGAGCACGGCTTCCGCGGCACCGCGCAGGCGGGCGGCTCCGAGGGCCGCTACGACGACCCCGCCACCGGCCTGCCGGTCTACGACACGTACCTCAAGAGCGGCCGGCCCCTCGCCGACGTCTTCACCGCGTCCGGCGTGGACACCGTCGTCTTCGACATCCAGGACGTCGGCGCGCGCTTCTACACGTACATCTGGACGCTGTACGACTGCATGGAGGCGGCGCGGCTCGCGGGCAAGCGGTTCGTGGTGCTGGACCGGCCGAACCCGGTGTCCGGGCGGTCGGCCGAAGGGCCGGTGCTGCACCCGCAGTTCGCCACGTTCGTCGGGCGGCAGCCGATCGCGCAGGCGCACGGGATGACGGTCGCGGAGCTGGCGCGGCTGTTCAACGGGGAGTTCCTGAGCGCGCCGGTGGAGCTGGAGACGGTGGCGATGACCGGCTGGCGGCGCTCCGACTTCCACGACGCCTCCGGGCTGCCGTGGGTGCCGCCGAGCCCCAACATGCCCACACCGGAGACCGCGCTGGTGTACTCGGGGACCTGTCTGTTCGAGGGGACCAACCTCTCCGAGGGGCGGGGCACCACCCGGCCGTTCGAACTGCTGGGCGCGGAGGGCGTGGACGGGCGGTGGGCCGCCGCCGCGAACGCCCTCGAACTGCCCGGGGTGCGGTTCCGGGAGGCGTACTTCGCGCCCACGTTCTCCAAGTTCCAGGGGAAGACGGTCGGCGGGGTGCAGCTCCATGTGCACGACCGGGCCGCGTTCGACCCGGTGCGCACGGGGATCGCGCTGCTGGTGACGGCGAAGCGGGCGTGGAGCGGGTTCGCCTGGCGCTCCGACCACTGGATCGACAAGCTCACAGGCTCCACGCTGGTCCGCACGATGATCGACGCGGGCGCGGAGCCGGACGAGGTGGTGGCCGGCTGGCGGGAGGAGCTGGCCGCGTTCCGGCGCACGCGGGCGCAGTACCTGCTCTACCGGTGAGCCGGTGGGGGCGGCGGTCCGCCGCCCCCACCGGCCGTCGGCCGCCGTCAGCGGTGCGAGGCGAACTCCACGACCTGCTGGTACGTCGGCCGGTTCTGCCAGCTGACGGGGCCGTGGGTGATGCCGCCGAGGGCCCGGTGCACGATCGCGTCGGCGCACCACTCGTCGCCCGCCGCGCAGTGCTCGTCGCCGGGATACACCTGGGCCGGCGTCCTCGCCGCCGCCTCCTTCAGCGTGGCGGTCAGGACGTCCCGGCAGCCGGCGAGGTCACCGCCGCCGCAGTACGCGCGGGCGAGCGGTCCCTCGACCCGTTCGCCGAGCACCCTGCGGATGTCCTTGTCGACGTAGCTCCACCAGCCGTACTGGTAGGCGCTTCCGGCGTGGGAGCCGGTCGGCCCGTGCGCGGCGGACGGGGACTCGTCCACGGGCAGGTTGGCGGTGAAGGCGCCGTACAGCCCGCTGCCGAGCCCCGGTTCGAACGCGGCTCTCACCAGCAGCGGCCACCAGGCGTCCAGGATGCGGATCGCGTCCGCGTGGGCGTACGTCCTCGACCCCGGCGAGGTCTCCTGGCGCCGTGCCCCCGCCGACACCCAGGCGGCGAGTTCGCCGGCCGCGTCGGCCACCGCCGGGTCGGGCGCCGGCGCGCTGTTCACGACCTTCAGCAGGCCCGGCAGCACCTGTTCGGCGCGCAGGTCGGTGAGCCCGGCCTCGGCCATCGCCCGGACCAGCCCGGCCCGCGTCACCCCGCCGGCCCGCACCAGGGCGCGCACCCGGTCGTCCAGCAGGTCGCCCCGGTGCACCGAGCCGTTGCCCCAGGACGCGGCGGTGTAGTCGCGGGCGAGCTTGTTGTTCCAGGAGACGTAGTAGTCCTGGCCGACGGACTGCGGATGCTGCGCGGGCGGCGTGTAGGCGGCGGTGTTGGCGTCCGGGTCCCAGTTCCGCCACTCGTACGCCGGGCGCGCCCACACCGGGAACTCGGCGTCGACGCCGCTCGCCCGCACCGGGTTGTCGCCGCTGTTGTAGTAGGCGGTCGCCTCGGAGTCGGCGTAGAACCAGTTGAAGGTGAAGTTGATGTGCTGCACGGCCGTTTGGAAGCTCTCCGGTCCCGTGACGTGGCCGGGGTCGTTCAGCATCTGGAAGCCGATGATCGAGTCGGCCTCGTGCAGGTACGACGAGCGCAGGGTGGTGTAGGCGACCTTCTTGCCGCCGACGGTGGCGCGGTGGGTGACGGGGCCGTACGCGGTGCGCCAGACCCGCATGGTGTAGGAACCGGCGGCGGTGCCGTCGGCGACGGTCGGCTTCCAGGCGTTCCTCTGCTCCACCTTCTCCATGGGCGTGCACGTCCCGCGGAAGAGGTAGTGGTGGTCGTCCTGGCACAGTTCGACGGCGTAGGTGTCGATGATGTCCTGGCCGGAGGTGGTCGCGCTCCAGGCGTAGTCCTGGCCGCGGCCGAGCTGGACGTAGAAGCTCAGGCCCGCGAAGGAGGCGCCGCGGGCGCTGATGCCGGGGCCCTGGATCTCCTGGAGCATCAGCAGCTGCGGCGCGAAGTAGCCGGTCTGCGGCCCGAACACGGCGATCGGGTGCCCGCTCGCGGTGTGCTCGCCGCTGACCACCAGGGCGTTGGACATGCCCCGCCGCGCCGAGGCGACGGCGCCCGCGGCGGCGGAGGCCGAGGCGCGGGCGGCCGATGCCGAGGCCGCGCTGCCGGTGCGGTCGTGCACCAGCGGTTCGCGGGTCACCGAACCCGCGTCGGGCAGCGCGCCGCCCTGCGGGTCCGCGGGCCTGCCGCCGTACGGGAAGCTGCCGTCGTGGACGGTGAGGACGGCCTCCGGGTCGTTGCGCATCCGGAACGACTCCCAGACCCTGGTGCCCTCCACGACGCCGTACTTCTGCTGGGCGGCCAGCAGCGACAGCGCGTTGTTCACCTCTCCGCCGCCGCCCGCGCCGAACAGCGAGCCGACCACGGAGGCCAGGGCGATCAGGTCGGTGGGCTTGAAGCGCTCGATGGCGCCGGCGTTGGTGATCGAGTCCTTGTGGCCGGTCAGCACGTACTCGCCGGGGAAGTAACGGCCGCTGTCGGAGGCGGCGATGTAGGCGTTGATGCCGTCGACGTAGGCGTTGACGTCGGCGAGGGCCTGTCGGCCGCGCTCGCCGCCCCTGGCGACGGCGCTGTCGATCTGCGCCTGCAGGTCGGCCTCGGTGTAGGGGGCGTTGCGCCAGAACTCCTGTTCAAGGCCCTGGTTGGAGGGCGCGCCGCCGGCGAAGGGGGTGAGCCGGCCGCGTCCGACGTGCCGGAAGACGTCCATCAGCCAGAGCCGGTCCTGGGCCGCCGCGTAGCCGGCGCCGAACTCCGTGCCGTAGCGGGTGGTGCCGGTGATGTGCGGCACGCCGGTCTTCTTGTCCCGGACGATGGTGACGTCTGTGCGGCCGGCCGGGCGCAGGGTGGAGGCGACCTGGTCGGCGGGGACGCCGAAGGAGGCGTCGTTGAAGAAGCTGCCGAGCGTGGCGTCGGTGAGCGAGGGGTAGCCGGTGGCCAGGTTGGCGTAGGGCCCGAGCTGGTCGGCGGAGTGCGCGGGGCGGCTGCCGAAGGCCTGGTGGAGCAGGATCTGCGCGAGCGTGGCGTTGCCGTTCTGGCCGGGCGGCAGGATGTCGGAGCACCGGTTGCCGCAGTGGTCCGCGACGGCCGCCGCGGACGCGGCCGGGGCCGGGGCCGCGAGCGCGGGGGACAGCGGGGACAAAAGGCCGGCAATGAGGACGCATACGGAAGCGGTCTTCAGGAACCCGAAAGCCGTGTGGGGAGTTCTCAGTCTGTCGAGCGCATTACGTGGGGCGCGCCATGGCATGGCAGCTCCTCCCTACGGGGGACGGCCGGACGTTACCGGCGGTTATCCCCGAGTTCGAAGATGAACATGCGTCAGTTTCGGGGGACTTGGAGGAACGGGCGGATGTCGGCAGGAAGACGGAGGGAGCCGAATCGGATGTCGATACGTCCATTCGACGACGTCCGTGCGACGACGCCGAGGTGACCGAAGTACAGGCAGTGTGACGGAGGTGCAGGGCGATGGCCGGTTTCCGGAGTCTGGCGAGACAAGTACGAGACCCGCGGTGCGATCTGGCACTGCGGCGCTATTCGCTGCGCAAGTGCCTTGAGCGGTTCGCCCCCTACGGGCACAGAGCGACCTGGGACCATCTGTGCTCCCGGGCCGGCTTCGGCCCGGAGGACCGCTCTCCCGACCCGGCGCGGCTCGTGGCCGCGCTGGACGAGCTGGAGGAGGCGCGGGCGGTGTGGCTGGCGTATGAGGTCGACTTCGCCGAGCGCCGCAAGAAGGAGAAGCACGACGGGCTGCGCAGGCCGGGCAGTGTGGACGACTGGCACCGGCTGACCTGGGGCGGTTTCGGGGTCGCCTGGTGCGACGACCCCCGGCTGCATCCGCGCGAACCGCTGGCGGAGGTGCTGCGCCGGCTGATCGCCGCCCTGGAGCGCGAGCCCGGTTCCCGTTGCCCGGTGTGCGACGGGGAGCACCTGGTGTGGAAGTACGGCCTGGACCACGAGCCCTCGTCCGGTCCGGTCTGCGCGGACTGCGGAATCCTCGTCCCGCGTCCCGTGCTCACACCGGAGGCCCTCGCCTGGTCCCGGCGCGAACGCCTGCTGGTGTCGGCGTCGGCCTGACCGAGGGGCGTCCCACGGGGGTGCGCAGGGGATGCCGCACCCCCACTGCTGCCGCGCGGCGGACACGGCACGCCCTGCCCCGCACGGCACGGGACCGTACCAGCCGGGAATCCGCTCGCTCCACCCCTTTCCTGTCCGGACAGTTGGCGGTGTTCACCACCGACCGAACCGCTCCGAGAAGCAGGAGAGATCCCCGATGTCGACGCTGCGCGTCACCGCCGAGGTGCTGACCGTCCACGAACACCCCCATGCCGACGCCCTCGAACTGGCCCAGGTGGGCCTGTACCGGGCCGTCGTCGCCAAGGGCGCCTACCGCACCGGCGACGTCGCCCTCTACATCCCCGAGCAGTCGGTGCTCCCGGCCGCGCTGATCGAGGAGCTGGGGCTGACCGGGCGGCTGGCCGGGAGCGGGGCGGACCGGGTCAAGGCGGTACGGCTGCGCGGCGAGCTGTCGCAGGGCATCGTGTGCCGGCCGAAGGCGCTGGCGGACGTGGACCTGGCCCGGGCGGCGGCCGACGGCACGGACTTCGCCGAGCGGCTCGGCATCACCAAGTGGGTGCCGCCGGTCCCGCCGACGATGAACGGCGACGTGGAGTCCGCGCCCGAACTGCTGCCCTGGGTGGACGTCGAGAACATCCAGCGCTACCCGGACGTCTTCACGCCCGGCGAGCCCGTGGTGCTGACCGAGAAGCTGCACGGCACGGCCTGCCTGGTGACGTATCTCGCGGACGAGGACCGGGTGCTGGTCTCCTCCAAGGGCTTCGGCGCCAAGTCCCTGGCCCTGAAGGAGGATCCGCGCAACCTCTACTGGCGCGCGGTGCGCGGCCACGGCGTCCCGGAGGTCGCGGCGCGCCTCGCCGCGAAGCTCGGGGCGCGCCGGGTCGGCGTCTTCGCGGAGGTCTACGGGGCGGGCGTGCAGGACCTGACGTACGGCGCGGACGGGCGGGACGCCACCCTCGGGTACGCCGTGTTCGACGTCGCGGCGGAGATCGACGGCCGGGTCCGCTGGCTGGACGCCGCCGAACTGCTCGACGGCGAGCTGCCGTTGACGCCGCGGCTGTACGAGGGGCCGTACGACGTCGGGCGGGTGCTGGAGGTCGCCAGTGGCCGCGAGACGGTGTCGGGGCGCGCGCTGCACCTGCGGGAGGGCGTGGTGATCCGCCCGGCCGTCGAGCGGTACAGCCCGGTGACCGGGGGCAGGGCGATCGCCAAGGCGGTCAGCCCGGCGTACCTGACCCGCAAGGGCGGCACCGAGTTCGAGTGAGTCAGCACGTCCGGCGCTCCTTCGCCGGCGCCCCGCCGCGGGGTTCGGCCAGCAGGCGGGAGCCGGCGAGGCGTTCGCCGACGACGTCGTTGGGGTTGGACAGCACACAGGCGTCCAGCGACAGGCAGCCGCAGCCGATGCAGTCGGTGAGGTGGTCGCGGAGCCGGTTGAGCTGCCGGATGCGCTCGTCGAGCACGGAGCGCCAGTTCTCGGAGAGCCGCGCCCAGTCCTCGCGGGTGGGCGTGCGCTCCTCGGGCAGCTCGGCGAGCGCCTCCCGGATCGTCGCCAGCGGGATCCCGACCCGCTGGGCGGCGCGGATGAAGGCGACGCGGCGCAGGGTGTCGCGGCTGTAGCGGCGCTGGTTGCCCGCGGTCCGGCGGCTGCTGATCAGCCCCTTGGACTCGTAGAAGTGCAGGGCGGAGACGGCGGCGCCGCTGCGCGCGGAGAGCTGGCCGACCGTGAGTTCGTGGATCGTCTCGCGAATCTGGGGCACCCCCGAACACTACCCACCCCCGCGCGGCGCCGGTCCGTTGACAGGGGCCCCTCGCCCCACCATGCTAAGCAGTTGCTTAGACACTGCGACTTGCTACGCGAGAGGCCGGGACATGGCAGAGCCGAGGATCTTCACGTCCGTCGACGAGCTGAAGACGGCGGTGGGCGAGCCGCTGGGGCACACGGACTGGGTGGAGGTCGACCAGAAGCGGATCGACCTGTTCGCCGAGGCCACCGGGGACCACCAGTGGATCCACGTCGACCCGGAGAAGGCCGCCGCCGGCCCCTTCGGCACGACCATCGCGCACGGCTATCTGACGCTGTCGCTGCTGCCGCTGTTCGGGCCGCAGCTGATCGCGGTCGAGGGCGTGCGGATGGGCGTCAACTACGGCACCAACAAGGTCCGTTTCCCCGCCCCGGTCCCGGTCGGCTCCCGGCTGCGCGCCACCGCGGCGATCACCGGCGTCGAGGACGTGCCCGGCGGCGTCCAGCTGAGCGTCGCGTTCACCGTGGAGCGCGAGGGCGGGGACAAGCCGGTGTGCGTGGCGGAGTCGGTGTCGCGGTACTACCTCTGAGCGCCGTACGGCTCCGAGCGCCGTACGCCTGTGGCGCCGTCGGCCCTGGGCGCCGTACGGCTACGGCCGCGCCGGGCCCTCGGGGCTCCGCTTGGCCCCCACCATCCGCAGGACGAGGTCGGCGTACATCGCGCCGACCTCCTCCGGCGTCCATGGGCCGTCCACGCTGAACCAGCGGGCCACGTCGATGCAGAGCGACAGCACGGCGAGGGTGGTGCCCCGTACGTCCAGCACGTCGAACTCGCCCGTCGCCGCGCCGTCCTCGATGATCCCGCGCACCTCGGCGTCGCACTGCCTGCGCAGCGCGACGATCTCCGCGCGGGCCTCGGGGCTGAGCGAGTCCAGTTCGTACTGGACCACGCGCGCGGTGGTACGGCCTCCCGCGTGCCAGCGCACGAAGGAGCCGACGGCGTCGGCGAGCCGCTCGGTGGCCCCGCCCTCGCCGCGCGCGGCGGTGCGCAGGATGTCCAGGGCCTTCTCGTGGCCGATCCGGCTGATCCGGTGGAGCAGCTCTTCCTTGGTCTTGTAGTGGATGTAGAGCGCGGCGGGGCTCATCCCGGCCCGGCCCGCGATGTCCCGGGTGGTGGTGGCGTGGTAGCCGCGCTCGGCGAAGGCCTCCACGGCGGCGATCAGCAGCCGCCGGGCCGCGTCGGGCGTGACCTCGGCCCAGGGCTGCGCCTCGCCGCCCGCCGTCTCCTGCGCCGTACTCATCGCTGCCCTCGCCCCGATCCTCTGCCACACCTCTGCCGACCAGGGCACCACCATACCGCCACGGGTGAGCGGGCGCTTAGGGACGGCCCCGGCGGATCTAGAGGGAGCGGCGCGGACCCTCCTGCCGGTCCCGGATGACCTTGGCGAGGGTGAAGGACGAGGTGACCAGGTAGAGGACGGCGATGGCGAGGAAGCCGCGCACCCAGGCGTTGGCGTCCAGGCGGTAGACGCCGATCGCGGTGGCCGCCATGGCGACGGCGAACGAGGCGACGGCCTGGCCGTAGAAGGCGGCCGTGTTCTGCTGTTTGACCGATGAGTCACTCATGCCGACCAGGATCGGCGGACATGGCCCGCGCCACATCCGCCCGCATACTCAGCCGCTACTCAGATGACAGGCCCCGCGGGCGCCGCTCAGAACGCCGACACCCCGGTCAGGGCCCGCCCGATGAGCAGCTTCTGGATCTGGCTGGTGCCCTCGTAGAGGGTCATCACGCGGGCGTCGCGCAGCAGCTTGCCCGCCGGGTACTCGTCGATGTAGCCGTAGCCGCCGAAGACCTGGACGGCGTTGTTGGCGGCGCGGACGGCGGCCTCGGAGGCGAACAGCTTGGCCTTGGACGCCTCGGTGGCGAACGGCTGCCCGCGGTCGATCAGGTCGGCGACCCGCCAGGTCAGCAGCCGCGCCGCGTCGACGTCCACGGCGATGTCGCTGATCAGCTCCTGGACGAGCTGGTGGTGGGCGATGGTCCGGCCGAACTGCTCGCGCTCCCCCGCGTACCGCACCGCGGCGTCGAGGGCGGCCTGGGCGATGCCGACGCAGCCCGCCGCGACCGACATCCGGCCCTTGGCGAGGGCGGACATGGCGACCGAGAAGCCCTTGCCCTCGGGGCCGAGCAGCGCGGAGGCGGGGACGCGGACGTCCTCCAGCACCAGCTCGGCGGTGGCCTGGCCGCGCAGGCCCAGCTTGCCGTGGACCGTGCGGCGGGTCAGGCCCGGGGTGTCGGCCGGGACCAGGAAGGCGGAGACGCCCTTGTGGCCGGGAGCGTCCGTGGAGCGGGCGAAGAGCAGGACGACGTCGGCCCAGGTGCCGTTGGTGATGAACATCTTGCTGCCGTTGATCACGTAGTCGCCGCCGGCGCGCACCGCGCGGGTGGTGAGGTTCCCGGCGTCGGAGCCGGTGCCCGGCTCGGTCAGACCGAAGCAGCCGACGTAGGCGCCGGAGGTCAGCCCCGGCAGCCAGCGCCGCTTCTGCTCCTCGTCGCCCCAGGCGGCGACGGTCTTGGCGACCAGCCCGAGGGAGACGGAGACGATGCCGCGCACCGAGGAGTCGCCGCGCCCCAGTTCCTCGGTGACCAGGCAGTAGGCGAGGTGGTCGCCGCCCGAGCCGCCGTACTCCTCGTCGACCGTCAGGCCCAGGAAGCCGACCTCGCCGAGCTTCTCGACGATGCCCCGGTCGACCTCCTCGGCGCGGTCCCAGGCGACGACGTGCGGGGCGATCTCACGCTGCACGAAGTCCCGGGCGAGCTGCCGTACGGCGCTCTGTTCCTCGCTGAGCTCCAGGTTCATGACGCGTCACCCCTACTGCCGACCTTCATACCGACTTAAATTAGCACTGCTAGTTTCAAGGTGGTCCCTACTATGTGCGCCATGGCCCGACCGCGCAAGCCCCTGCTGAGCACCGACCGGATCGTCGAGACGGCGCGGGCGCTGGTGGACGCGGAGGGCCTGGCCGCCGTCTCCACCCGACGGCTGGCCGCCGAGCTGGGCGTGAGCGGGCCGTCGCTGTACAACCACTTCCGCACCAAGGACGAGATCCTGGAGGCGGTCGCGGACTCGGTGAGCGCGCAGGTCGACCTGTCGATGTTCGACGACGGCCGGGACTGGCGGACCGCGCTGCACGACTGGGCGGTCTCCTACCGGGCGGCCCTGCGCGACCATCCCAACATCGTCCCGGTCCTGGCCCGCGGCCCCGGCCGCCGCCCGGCCGCGCTGCGCCTGGCCGACGCCGTCTACGGCGCGATGGTCGACGCGGGCTGGCCGCCGGCGCAGGCCACGTCCATCGGCGCGCTGATGCGGTACTTCATCATGGGCTCGGCCCTGGGCTCGTTCGCCGGCGGCTTCGTGAACGACGAGAGCGCCTACGATCCGGCCGACTACCCCCACCTCGGGCAGGCCCATCTGCTCGCCGGTCACCAGGAGAAGATCGACGAGCGCGCTTTCGAGACGGGTCTGCGGGCGCTGCTGGACGGGTTGGCCCAGCAGTACGAGCGGGCGGGGCGGGGCGAGGAGGACTGACGGTCCGCTCGCCCCGCCGGCCGGTCAGAACACCACCAGCGCCCGGCCCCCCTTGCCCGCGAGCATGTTCTCGAAGGCCGCCGGGACGCCCTCCAGGGCGATCCGCTCCGTCACCAGGGCCGTGAGGTCGAGGCGGCCGGAGCGGACGTGCCCGGCGATCACCGGGAGGTCCTCGGCCGGGTCGCAGTTGCCGTACACGCAGCCGGAGAGGGTGCGGCCCCAGTGGAAGATCTCCAGGGCGTTGAAGGTGACCTGCTGGTCCTTGCCGCCGATGCCGACGACCGTGGTCCGGCCGCCGCGCCGCGTGGACTCCCAGGCCGTGCGGATGGTCACCGCGCGGCCCACGCACTCCACGGCGACGTCGACCCCCTGCTTGCCGGTGAGGGCGCGGATCTCGCGGGCGGTGGTGTCGGAGGCGACGACGTAGTCGGTGGCGCCGGCGGCGCGGGCCAGCTCCTCCTTCGCGGGGGAGACGTCCACCGCGACGATCCGCGACGCGCCGGCGATGCGGGCCGACTGGAGGGCGGCCAGGCCCACGCCGCCCACCCCGAAGACGGCGACGGTCTCGCCGGGGCGCACCTTGGCCGAGTGGTGGACGGCGCCGTAGCCGGTGAGCACCGCGCAGCCGAGGAGCGCGGCGTCGGTGAGCGGGACGCCGGCCGGGGCGGGCAGGGCGCAGGAGACGGGGACGACGGTCTCCTCGGCGAACGCGGCCACGTTCAGCCCGGGGTGCAGTTCGGCGCCGTCAGAGCTGCGGCGGGCGTGCACCTCGGCGGCCCCGTTCAGGGCGTTGGCGCACAGCCACACCTCGCCGAGCGCGCAGGCCGGGCAGTCGCCGCAGGAGGGCGCCCAGTTGAGGACGACGCCGTCGCCGGGGGCGAAGCCGGTGACGCCCTCGCCGACGGAGACGACGGTGCCGGCGCCCTCGTGGCCGAGGACGGCGGGGACCGGGAGTCGGAGGGTGCCGTTGGTCAGCGACAGGTCGGAGTGGCACACGCCGGCGGCGGCGAGCCGGACGCGCAGCTTGCCGGGCCCCGGCTCCGGCAGGTCGATGTCGGTGATCTCCAACGGCGCGCCGATGGCGGGCAGTACGGCGGCACGGACGGCCATGTCGGGTGACTCCCTTAGAACTGGAGGGACTTGGTCTGGAGGTACTCGGTCAGTCCGTGGACGCCGAACTCACGGCCGACGCCGGACTGCTTGTAGCCGCCGAACGGGGCGAGCGGGTTGAAGCGCCCGCCGTTGATGTCGACCTGGCCGGCGTCCATACGGCGGGCGAAGGCCACCGCCTGTGCCTCGTCCCCGGCCCAGACGGCGCCCGCGAGCCCGTAGACCGTGCCGTTGGCGATCCGCAGGGCGTCCTCCTCGTCCTCGTACCTCAGCATCGCGAGGACCGGGCCGAAGATCTCCTCCTGGGCGATCGTCATCTCGGGGGTGACGTCCGCGAAGACGGTCGGGCTGACGTAGTAGCCCTTCTCGCGGGGCGCTTCGGGGCCGCCCGCGACCAGCCGGGCGCCCTCCTCGACGCCCTTGTCGATGTAACCGCGCACCGTCTCCTGCTGCTTGGCGTTGACCAGGGGGCCGATGCGCTCGCCGTACTTGGCGGCAGCCGTCGCGGCCAGCTCCACGGCCTCGTCGTACTGGTCGCGGTGGACCAGCATCCGCGTCCAGGCGTTGCACGACTGCCCGGAATTGGACATCACGTTGGCGACGCCGACGTTGACCGCGCGCGCGAGGTCGGCGCCGGGCAGGATGACGTTGGCGGACTTGCCGCCCAGTTCGAGGGCGACCTTCTTCACGGCGGCTCCGGCGAGCGCGCCGATGCGGCGGCCGACGGCCGTGGAGCCGGTGAAGGAGACCATGTCGACGTCCGCGTGCTCGGCGAGCGCCTGGCCGGCCACCGAGCCCCGCCCGGTCACCAGGTTGAACACGCCCGCCGGCACCCCCGCCTCGTGCGTCGCCTCCGCGAAGAGCTGGGCGGTGAGCGGGGTGTCCTCGGCGGGCTTCACGACGATCGTGCAGCCCGCGGCCAGCGCCGGGGCGACCTTGGCGACGATCTGGTGCAGGGGGTAGTTCCACGGGGTGATCGCGGCGACCACACCGACCGGCTCCTGGTAGACGGTGGAGTTGCCGGCCTTCTCCTCGAACGGGTACGTGGCCGCCAGCTCGGCGTAGGACCCGGCCACCGCGATCGGGGTGCCGACGTGCACGGCCCGGGAGAACTTCGGCGGCGAGCCCAGTTCCGCCGTCACCGTCTCGGCGATCTCGTCCGCGCGGGCCACCATGACGTCCCGCAGGGCGGCGATCCGGGCGGCCCGCTCGGCGGGCGGCGTGGCGGACCAGGCGGGCAGGGCCGCGCGGGCGGCCCGTACGGCGGCGTCGACGTCCTCGGCGGCGCCGGCCGGGACCCGCCCGACGATCCGCTCGTCGGCCGGGTTCACCACCTCGATCACGTCCCGGCCGGCGGCCGGGCGCCAGGCGCCGTCGATGTACATGCCGTCATGTGCCTTCATCGCGTTCCCTCCGGGCGGGCCTCGTCGTCCGACCCCAAACTAGCGCCGTTAGTTTTTCGGCACCAGGGGCCGCCTCCATGGCACGCCTCACGCCGCCCGCGGGATACCGCTCACGCCTCCAGGTCGGGCAGCCGCGACGGGGCCGGGCAGATGCGTTCCCCGTCCTGGTCGAAGACGAACATGTGGGCGAGGTCGACCAGGAGGGGGACGTGCATGCCGTGCCGCAGGGCCATGTCCGGGGTGGTGCGGACGATGAGGTCGCCGGGCAGCCGCGGGACGGAGGCGGAGGTCTGGGGGCGCTCCTCGGACGGGCGGTCCAGCACCGCGACGGACCCGGAGCGCAGGGCGCCCGCCTTCTCCCGCAGCCGATCCAGCACCGTGCCGTCACGGCGTCGCCGCCGCGTGGGACGGGACGGGCGCGGGGCCTCCAGCTCCGGCACGACGGCCGGGACGGAGCCGGTGTTGAAGTGGACGAGGTTCTCGTGGCCCTGGTACTCGACGTGCTCGACGAGGCCGTTGATCGGCACCTCGCCGGGGCGGGCGGATTCCGCCTTGCCGATCCGGATGGCCTCCGAGCGCAGCCCCACGATGATCTCGCGGCCCTGCTGGACCCGCAGCAACTGGTGGTCCCGCGACAGCGGTTCGGGCAGCCGCAGGTACTGCTTGCCGAGGGAGATGGTCATCGCCCCGCCGAGCGGCGCGCGCACCATGCCGCGCAGCAGGTTGATGCGCGGGGTGCCGATGAAGGCGGCGACGAAGACGTTGCGGGGCAGCGCGTAGACCATGCGCGGGGTGTCGACCTGCTGGAGCACCCCGCCGCGCATGACGGCGACCCGGTCGCCGAGCGACATGGCCTCGGACTGGTCGTGCGTGACGTACACCGTCGTGACGCCCAGTTCGTGGGTGAGCGCGGAGATCTCGGCGCGCAGGTGGTTGCGCAGCTTGGCGTCGAGGTTGGACAGCGGCTCGTCCATCAGGAAGGCCGACGGGTGCCGGGCGATGGCCCGGCCCATGGCGACGCGCTGGCGTTCGCCGCCGGAGAGCTGGCCCGGGTAGCGGTCGAGGAGGTCCTCGATGCCGAGCATCCGGGCGGTGGCGTCCACCCGGGGCCGCGGGTCGGCGCCCGGGTCCTCGATGCGCAGCGGGAAGCCGATGTTGTCGCGGCTGGACATGCTCGGATAGAGGGCGAAGTTCTGGAACACCATCGCCATGTCCCGTTCGGACGGCGCCTGTCCGTTGGCGAACTCGCCGTCCAGCAGCAGCTCGCCCTCGTCGATCTCCTCCAGCCCGGCGATCATGCGCAGCACGGTGGACTTGCCGCAGCCGGACGGGCCGAGCAGGACGAGGAACTCGCCGGGTGAGATGTCGAGCGATATCCGGTCCACCACGCGAACGCCGCGCGTGTAGGACTTGCTCACGTCGTGCAGGGAGATGGCGCGTGTCATGAGAGGTGCCCCCGTGGGCTCACTGAGCGCTGGTGCTCCGCGGTCGGTTGGCCCCGCACGGTTCGTGCGGGGCCTGTGGGTCACGGAAGTTAACGGAATGTGCCCACCTGGGGGAAGACATCGGGCGGGATCGGGCGCTCCGGATCAGTCGGCGATGAAGCGGACGGTGGAATTCAGCCACGCGCGGGTGCTCGTCCGGGCTCCCGGATCTGGGTGAGATGGGCGAAGACGACCAGGTTTCCGGAGTAGCCGGAACGACGGTCGTAATCGCCGTCGCAGGTGATCAGGCGCAGCTCGGGGCGGCCCCGGTGGCCGTACACCAACTGGGAGGGGAAGTCCTCCTTCGTGTACGACTTCACGGCGTCGACGGTGTAGACGGCGGTCCGTCCGTCGGAACGCCGGGCCTCGATGCTGCGGCCGGGCCTCAGCTCGGCGAGTCCGGCGAAGACGGCGGGGCCCTTCATGGTGTCGAGATGGCCGACGGCGACGGCGGTGCCGTTCTCGCCGGGCGTGGGACCGCCGGTGTACCAGCCGACGAGGTTGGGGTCGTCGTCGGGCGGGGCCGTCATCCGGCGGCGGTCGTCGAGGCCGATGCCGACGACGGGGGCGTCGATGTCGAGGTAGGGGACGGTGAGCCGGGCGGCGCGGGAGGGCGGCAGCGGGCGGGGGGCGGGGCGGGCCGGGGCGCGCGGAACGGCCGCTCCGGTACGGGCGCCCGGGCCCGGGGAGCCTGCCCGGGGACCCCGGCTCCCGGCGCCCGCGTGGGAACCCGGCCCCTCGGCCCCGGGGCGGGCGCCCGGACCGCCGGACTGTGCGTGTGCGCCCGGCCGTCCGGAACCGGGACGAGCCCCCGGACCGCCGGCCTGGGGAGGCGCCCCGGAACCGCCGGACCCGGGACTCGAGCGCGGCCGTCCGGCCCCGGCACGGGAGTCGGGACCGTCGGCCCGGGCGCCCGGACCCCGCTCCGCGGCCCCCATCCGGGCGGCCGGCGACGCGGACGACGCGGGCCCGGAACCGCCCTGCCCGGACGCCACGCCCGGCGGCGAGTCCGGGCGCGCCGTCCGGTCCGGCGCCGAGGCGCCCGCGCGGGCCGCCGCCGGGCCCGGAGCGGCGGTGGCCGCTCCGGGCTCCTCGTCCTGCGCCCACCAGACGCCGCCGACCACCAGACAGAGGGCCAGCAGGGCCGTCCGCGTCAGGCGGTAGGCGCGCGTCCGGCCGCGGGGCCGGCCGCGGTACTCAGGAGGCCGCGCCATGGGAACGGCGACGGGAGCGCAGCCAGACCGCTCCGCCGACCGCCGCCAGCCCGACGCCGGCGGCGCCGGCGACCGGTGTGAAGGCGTCGCCGCGGGCGAGGCCGCCGCCGCCCGCGGGCGGGCCGCCGTTCGGCGGGGCGGAGGGGTCGGTCGGGCAGTCGACCTTGAACACCTTCTGCTTGGCCGCTCCCTGCTGGCCCGCGAAGGTCCAGGTGAGCTTGTACGTGCCGTCGGGCAGCGAGAGGTCCGGCGACCGGCCCGTGCCCGTCACCAGGGTCAGGGCGCCGGTGCGGGTCGCCCCGTTCGGGTCGAGCGGCTGGGTCTGGATGGTCCAGGCGACCTGCTGGATGGTGTCGAAGTTGAAGGCGGCGAGGTAGAACTTGCACACCTTCGGCTCGTTGCGCGGGTCGTCGGCGGGCGTGCCGACCGAGTGGATCTTGATGTCTCCGTTGTCGCCGGGGGCGGCGACGGCCGTGGGGACCGCGACGAACGCGGACCCCGCCACGGCGAGGGCCGCGAGCGTGGCGGCGCGGCGCGTACGGACCGAGGTGGACATGGACATCCCTTCAGTTCAGGCGATTTTCATACAAATCACTCTGCACCTGACTGTGAGTCACCTCGACCCGCGTTGCGCGACAACCGCGCCGGAAGCCCCGTCGGACATCACCCCTTCGGCCCACCGGCCGCCCCGCCCGTACTCCCCCGGAGCCCTCCCGTCCGCACTCCCCCGGAGCCCTCCCCCACGGTCTTCTCCGCGCTCTCCTCCGCAGTCTCCTCCGGTGGCCCGGCGGGCCGCGCGGGCGACCGCAGGGCGGCCCCCGAGGAGAGCAGCAACAGGGCGCCGAGCAGCACGAACGGCGCCGCGACGCCCGCCGCGCCGGCCACCAGACCGGCCGCCGCAGGCGCGGCGACCTGGCCGAGCCGGTTGCCGGTGATCCGCAGCGCGAGGGCGGTGGAGCGGGCGTCCTCCGGGGCCGCCCGGACGACGGTCGTCATGGACAGCGGCTGGCCCACGCCGAGGCAGAACCCGAGGACCGCCAGCAGCACCGCGAGCGCCCACACCGGCACCGGCAGCGCGAGTCCGGCGCACAGCAGCGCGCCCAGCAGACAGCTCGCCGTCAGCAGGGCGGTGCGGCCGAGGAGTCGCAGCAGCGGCGTGAGGGCCAGCCGGCATGCGATGGTGGCTGCCGCCCGCAGGCTCAGCAGCGCTCCGACGACCGCCGGTTCGATGCCGCGGCGCTCGCCGACGACCGGCAGATAGGCGGTGAGGACGTCGGTCGCCGAGAGCACGGAGAGGCTGACGAGGATGCCGCCGGGCACGCCCCGCGCCCGCAGGATGCGCCGTACGGGGACCTGTTCCCCTTGGGGGGTGGGGGACTTGGCCGCCGTACGGTCCTCGACGCGCCACAGCGACGAGCAGGCGACCGCGGCTGTCGCCCCCGCCACGGCCAGCGCGAGGGCGCTGCTGCGGGCCATGTCGTGGCCGCCGGTCAACACGCCCGCGGCGACGGGGCCGACCAGTTGGCCGAGCGAGGCGCCGATGGTGAAGTGGCCGAAGTTGCGGTCCTGTTCGTGCGGCGCGGACTGGCGGGCCACCAGCGACTGGGCGCCGATGACGAAGGCGAGGTGCCCGAGGCCCATCACCCCGCTCCACACGGCCATGGCCCACAGCGAGCCGGCCACGCCGCTGAGCGCGCAGCCTGCGGCGATGAGGACCACGCCGGCCGGCAGCAGTGGCGCGCAGCGGCCGTGATCGGTACGGCGGCCCAGCGGCACCGCGGCGAACAGCGGCAGCAGCGCGTAGACGCCCGCGATGACGCCGATCGCCCGCTCGTCGGCGCCCAGCGCGAGGGCCCGGTAGGAGACGGCGGGCCGGGCCATCGACACCGCCCCCTGCGCGAAGCCGAAGGCGATGACGAGGCGGAGCAGCCAGCCGCGGTTCCCACCGGGCCCCATGGTCGTGTCCTCCCTGCGTGCCGGCCGAAATCTTCGGACGACGCCCCTTTGACGAGCCTTTCGACGGGCCCCTTCGACGAGACCCCTTCGTCGACGTCCTGTGTCGACGTCCGTTCGTCGACGTCTCTTTGTCGACGACTGTCTTTCGCGCCCTGCTTTCGACGCCCTGTCGGTGCCGGTTTCTCGACTTGTCGCCGGATGCCTCAGACGATGCCGAACAGCAGGGCCGCCCCGAGGACCACCAGGCAGGTCAGGGCCGCCCACTTCACGACGAACCGGGTGTGGTCGCCGAACTCCACCTTCGCCATGCCGACCAGGACGTAGACGGCCGGGACGAGCGGGCTGGACATGTGCAGCGGCTGGCCGACGATCGAGGCGCGGGCGATCTCCAGCGGCGAGACCCCGTGCGCGGCGCCCGCCTCGGCGAGCACCGGCAGAACGCCGAAGTAGAAGCCGTCGTTGGACATGAAGTAGGTGAGCGGGAGGCTCAGCAGGCCGGTGACGAGGGCCATGTGCGGGCCCATGCCGGCCGGGATGATGTCGACCAGCCAGGTGGCCATGCCGTCGACCATGCCGGTGCCCTGCAGCACTCCGGTGAAGACGGCGGCGGCGAACACCATGCCGGAGACGTTGAGGACGTTGTCGGCGTGGGCGGCGAGGCGGGCCCTCTGGTCGGGGATGCGCGGGAAGTTGACGGTGAGCGCGAGGGCGGCGCCCAGCAGGAACAGCACCGGGATCGGCAGCCACTCCATGATCATGGCGGTGAGCAGGGTCACCGTGAGCAGCGCGTTGAACCAGTACAGCTTCGGGCGCAGGGTGTCGCGATTCTGGTCCAGGCCCCGGAAGTCGTCGTCCTCGCCACGACCGCCGCTCGGCGCGGGGGACTCGGGCGCGGGGCCGGCAGTCGAGCCGCCGGCGCCGACCAGCACCGTCTCCTGCTCCTCGACCAGCGACTCGTCCAGCGACTCGTCCAGCGTCAGCAGGCCGAGCCGACGGCGCTCGCGCAGGCCGAGGACGTACGACAGGGCGATCACGAACAGCAGGCCGGCGGCGAGGGCCGGGATCATCGGCACGAAGATGTCACCGGCGTCGACCTTGAGGGCGGTGGCGGCACGAGCGGTCGGGCCGCCCCACGGCAGCGTGTTCATCACGCCGTTGGCCATCGCGGCGACGCCGGTCAGCACGACCAGGCTCATCTTCAGGCGCTTGTACAGCGGGTACATCGCCGACACGGTGATCATGAAGGTGGTGGAGCCGTCGCCGTCCAGGGAGACGATCGCGGCCAGCAGGGCCGTGCCGACCACGATCCGCATCGGGTCGGCCCGGCAGAACCGGAGAATGGCCCGCACGATCGGGTCGAACAGCCCCACGTCGATCATCACGCCGAAGTAGACGATCGCGAACATGAGCATCGCCGCGGTGGGGGCGAGGCTGGTGACGCCGTCGATGACGTAGTCGCCCAGCTGCGCGCCCTTGCCGACGAAGACGCAGAAGAGCGCGGGGATGAGCACGAGCGCCGCGATCGGCGACATCTTCTTCATCATGATCAGGACCAGGAAGGTCGCGATCATGGCGAAGCCGAGGAGGGTCAGCATGAGTGGTTACCTAACGTTCGCCCTTGAACTCCCACCTGAGCCGGCGGTGCGTTGGACGTTAGGTCCCGCCAAGCCGCGTCAACAAGACGTCCGCCTGCGAGCAATAAGCGCAAAACTCCAGGTCACCGCTCTGCTCAGGTCAGCGCGGTGTGCTGCTCGGCGGCCGGGACGACCTCGACGGGCACCGCGTTGAGGACGGCGTTGCCGGACAGCGGGTCGAGCAGACTGCCGTCGAGGAGCTGGTTGACGTTGACGCCGGGGTCGGCGGCGGCGTGCCGCATCCGGGTGCCGGGGCGGTCGTGGCCCCAGCCGTGCGGGAGGCTCACCACGCCCCTGCGCACCGTGTCGGTGACCTCGGCGGGGGCGGTCACCGCTCCCCCGGCGCCCTTGACGGTGACGGCGGCCCCGTCGCGGACCCCGAGCCGTGCCGCGTCGTCGGGGTGGATGTGCAGGCTGCAGCGGTTGGTGCCGCCGGTGAGGGCGGGCACGTTGTGCAGCCAGCTGTTGTTGGAGCGCAGATGGCGGCGGCCGACCAGGACGAGTCCGGCGGGGCGTTCGCGCAGGGCCTCGCGCAGGCGGGGCAGGTCGTCGGCGATCGGGCCGGGCAGCAGCTCCACCGTGCCGCTGCGGGTCTTCAGCGGCTGCGGCAGACGGGGCGTCAGGGGTCCGAGGTCGATGCCGTGCGGGTGGGCGAGCAGCCTGGCCAGGGTCAGCCCGTCCGGGCGGGCGCCGAAGCCGTCGCCGTAGGGGCCGAGGCGCAGCATCAGGTCGAGCCGCCGCTCGGGGCCGTCGTCGCCGGTGAGCTGTGCGGCGAGTTCCTTCGGGTCGCGGCCGTGCACCGGGGAGTGGGGTTCGCGGACGGCCTTGGCCAGGGTCTGGTCGACCACCATGGCGTCGACGGCGGCGGGGTCGGCGCCGTGCATGCCGGTGGCGGCGAGGATCAGCCGGGCGAGGATCTCCGTCTCCGGCATCCGGCCGGGCTCCAGGGGGACGGCGGGGCGGGTGTAGCGGGCCTGGTTGCGGACGGCGAGGGTGTTGAAGGCGAAGTCGTAGTGCGCGCTCTGGGCGGGCGGGGGCGGCGGCAGGACGACGTGGGCGTGGCGCGCGGTCTCGTTCAGGTACGGGTCGACGCTCACCATGAACTCCAGCGAGTCCAGGGCCTTGTCGAGGCGGTCGCCGTCGGGGACGGACAGCACCGGGTTGGCGCCGATCGCGACGAGGGCGCGGATCGGCTCGCCGTCACCGGTGACGGTGTCGATCTCCTCGGCGAGCGCGGCGATCGGCAGCTCGGACTTGGCCTCGGGGTGTCGGCGCACGCGGGAGTGCCAGCGCCCGAGGGCGAAGCCGCGGCCGGGTCCGGCGGGGCGGGGGGTGCGGTCGGTGGCGGACTGCGGGAAGAGGGCGCCGCCGGGGCGGTCGAGGTTGCCGGTGAGGATGTTGAGGACGTCCACGAGCCAGCTGGCGAGGGTGCCGTGCGGGACGGTGCAGCTGCCGATGCGTGCGTAGACGGCGGCGGTGGGGGCGGCGGCGAGTTCGCGGGCGAGGGTGCGGATGAGGGCGGCGTCCACGTCGCAGGCGTCCGCGACGACCTCCGGGGTGAACTCGGCGAGGCGGCGCGCAGTTCGGTCAGGTCCTGGACGTGCGGGGCGAGGTGGCCGAGGGCGACGAGGTCCTCCTCGAAGAGGGTCGCGGCCATCGCGGCGAGCAGCAGGGCGTCCGTGCCGGGCCGTACGGCGATGTGGCGGTCGGCGAGGGCGGCGGTGCGGGTGCGGCGCGGGTCGACGACCGTGAGGGCGCCGCCGCGGGCCTTGAGCGCCTTGAGCCGGCCGGGGAAGTCGGGGGCGGTGCACAGACTGCCGTTCGACTCCAGGGGGTTGGCGCCGATCAGGAGCAGATGGTCGGTGCGGTCGAGGTCGGGGACGGGGATCAGGTTGGCGTCGCCGTAGAGCAGGCCGCAGGAGACGTGCTTGGGCATCTGGTCGACCGTGGAGGCGCTGAAGACGCTGCGGGTCCCGAGCCCGCCGATCAGGAGCGGCGGGTAGAGGCCGCCGGCCATGGTGTGCACGTTGGGGTTGCCGAGGACCACGCCGACCGCGTGCGGGCCGTACCGCTCCACGACCGGGCGCAGACCGGCGGCGACCGCGTCGAAGGCCTCCTCCCAGGTGGCCTCGCGCAGCTCGCCGTCCCGGCGCACGAGCGGGGTGCGCAGCCGGTCGGGGTCGGCGTCGACGGCGCCGAAGGAGGCGCCCTTGGGGCAGACGAACCCCCGGCTGAAGACGTCGTCGCGGTCTCCGCGGGCGTGGGTGACGCGGGTCCCCTCGATGGTGAGCGTCAGGCCGCAGGTGGCCTCGCACAGGGGGCAGATGCGCAGGGCGGTGCGGGGCACGGGGTCCTCCCGGAGGGTCGGCGGCGACGGTGACGCACGGGTCGGGGCCGAGCATACCGACCGGTAGGCATGGTGGGGAGGGGGGCGAAGGGGTGGGGTGGTGGGGGGCGTACGGACTCGGGACGGCGGGCGTACGGCCTCGGGGCCTGGGCACGGGATCCGAGGAGGGGGCGGGACGCAGGACCCGAGGCGGGGTGAGGGCCACCCGCCGGCCGCCGCGCCGAAGTGACGACGGGCGCCGCCCCGCCGCGCCGGGGGTCAGTCCAGAACGCGCGCGAGATACGCCCGCAGCATCTCCCGCGTCTCGCCGATGATCTGCGCGTCGCCCTCGGGATCGATCCGGAACGCCAGCTGCACCAGGGCGTCGGCCGTCTCGACGGCGATCAGGAAGGTGCGGCGCAGGGCGTCGTCGGGCTCGCGGCCGATGGGTCCGGCGAGCAGTTCGGTGAGCCGGTCGGCGACCCGGTGGTTGGGCTCGGTCCCGTGGGCGCCGACCGGAATCTGGTTGCCGAAGTCGACCAATGAGAAGCCGGGGGCGGTGCGCTTCATGGCCAGGTACTCGTCCAGTACGGCGTCCATCGCGGCCCGCCAGTCGCCCGGCTCGGCGTCGCGCAGCCGTTCCGTGACGCGCTCGGCGTAGCGGTCCAGGTTGCGCTGGGCGAGGGCGCCGGCCATCTGGCGTTTGTTGCCGAAGAAACGGTAGACCGAGCCGATCGGGACGCCGGCGCGCTCGGCGACCGCACGGGTGCTGAGGTCGTCGTAGCCCACCTCGTCCAAGAGGTCGGCGCAGGCGTCGAGGATCCTGGTCAGCCGTTCGGCGCTGCGGCGCTGGACCGGCGCACGGCGAAGCGTGGGATGGGGCACGGGCTTCATGATGCCTCTCCGCGGCGATCGGGTGAACCACACCCCGGAGTACGCGCCGCGAGAGGCGCACGCTCAGGGCTGGTCCGCTCCCTGCGGCCGCTCCCCCGCGCCCTCGGTGCCGGCCTGCCCTCCGGGGCTCCCCGAGGCCGTGATGTCCGCCGTGGCCTGCACCGGCTCCCCGTCCACGGCCCACGCCCTGCCGTCGTCGGCGTACAGGCGCGCGGTGACCTCGTGGGTGCCGCGCGGGACGAGGGAGGCGGGCAGGCGGTACTCGGGGGTGCGCAGGACGGCGATCTCGCGGCCGTCGAGGTAGAGGCGGGCGACGCCGCGGCCGGGGGCGGCCCGCGACGGCGTGCCGGACGGGGAGAGGCGGAAGTCGCGCAGGGTGAGCCGCACGGCCCAGTCGGCGCCGTCGGGCTGCACCTCGATGCCGACCTCGGGGTCGGCGTCCTCCGCCATCTCGCGGTACGGCCCCGAGGACGGCGGGGGCGACTGGGGCTCCTGGGTATCACCGGCGCCGCAGCCCGCGGATCCGGTCAGCAGCAGGACACAGACGGCGAGCGCGGCGCCGCATCGGCGCGTCCACGACATGTCCGGGAGCCTAGAACACGGGTCCGACACCTCGAATCCCCCTGAAGTCTGGTTCCGGTCGGCCTCGTTGTCGTCCGGTGAGAGGAGGCGCGTGGTACCTGAGCGGCACACGGGGCGCCCTGCGGGGGCGACCCACGGGCAGACCGGGGCGGCCTGCGGGGCGGCCTGCGGGGCGGCCTGCGCCCGGCGCGCCGGCCCGGCTTCGCGCCGACCCCTTGCGTCGCCCGCGATCACAATCCTACGGTGATGCATAGGAATCGGCTTGGCAAGGGAGCAGCGATCATGGGCGCGGACGCGCGGAAGACCGCCGAAGGGCTGGCGTACCTGACGGGATTCGGCAACGAGCACAGCTCCGAGGCCGTCCCGGGGGCGCTGCCACAGGGCCGCAACTCACCCCAGCGCGCGCCGCTCGGGCTGTACGCGGAGCAGCTCAGCGGCACGGCCTTCACCGAGCCCCGGGCGCACAACCGGCGCTCGTGGCTGTACCGCATCCGCCCCTCGGCCGCGCACCCGGCGTTCACCCGGACGCGGAACGGCGCGCTGCGCACGGCCCCGTTCCACCAGACGGCGCCCGACCCGAACCGGCTGCGCTGGAACCCGCTGCCCGCCCCGGAGCCGGGCACGGACTTCCTGGCCGGCCTGTGGACCCTCGGCGGCAACGGCGACGTGGCGGAGCGCACCGGCATGGCCGTGCACCTGTACCACGCGAACGCCTCGATGGAGCGGGTGTTCGGGAACGCGGACGGCGAGCTGCTGATCGTGCCGGAGCGCGGAGGGCTGCTGCTGCGCACCGAGTTCGGGCTGCTGCACGCCGGTCCGGGCGAGGTGGCGCTGATCCCGCGCGGGGTCCGCTTCCGCGTCGAACTGCTCGACGCGACGGCCCGCGGCTACGTCTGCGAGAACTACGGCGCCTTCTTCCGCCTCCCCGACCTCGGCCCGATCGGCGCGAACGGCCTCGCCAACCCGCGGGACTTCCGCGCGCCGGTGGCCGCGTACGAGGACGTCGAGGGACCGGTCGAGGTGATCAACAAGTTCTGCGGCAACCTCTGGTCGGCCACCTACGACCACTCGCCCCTCGACGTCGTCGCCTGGCACGGAAACCATGTGCCCTACGTCTACGACCTGCGCAGTTTCAATGTGCTGGGCACCATTTCGTACGACCACCCGGATCCGTCGATCTTCACGGTGCTGACGTCCCCGTCGGACGCGCCCGGTCTGGCCAACGCCGACTTCGTGGTCTTCGCGCCGCGCTGGCTGGTGGGCGAGGACACCTTCCGGCCGCCGTACTTCCACCGCAACGTGATGAGCGAGTACATGGGCCTGATCGAGGGCGCCTACGACGCGAAGGCGGAGGGCTTCGTGCCGGGCGGCGGCTCGCTGCACAACATGATGTCGGCGCACGGACCCGACCGGGAGACGTTCGACCGGGCGAGCGCCGCGGAGCTGCGTCCGCAGAAGGTGGACGACGGGCTGGCGTTCATGTTCGAGACCCGCCGGCCGGTGACCCTGACGCCGCAGGCGGCCGGTGCGGAGCACCTGCAGTCGCGCTACGACGACGTGTGGCTCGGCCTGGAGCGGCACTTCCGCCCCTTGCACTGAAACATCCCCTGCCGGTACGGATGGCCCCGTGACCTCCTTCGCCCCGGACTCGATCGTCCTGAACCGCAAGCTGCCGCTCTGGTACCAGGTGTCGCAGTCGCTGCGCGCCTCGATACTCGGACGCTCGCCCAGGGACCCGCTGCGCCTGCCCACCGAGGAACAGCTCGCCGGCCACTACGGCGTGTCCGTGCTGACGATGCGGCAGGCGCTGAAGGAGCTGGAGGACGAAGGGCTCATCACCCGGCACCGGCGGCGCGGCACGTTCATCGAGCCGGACGCCCTGCGGGGCGCGCCGGTACGGCTGCTCGGCTCGGTGGACGCGATCGTCGCCCAGCAGTCCGGCATGACGACGAAGCTGCTGGGCCACGGCCGGACGCCGGTGCCGGCCGAACTGGCCGACACCTTCCCCGATCTGGCCGAGGTGGCCAGGTACCACCGGCTGCGCAGCGACGAGAAGACCGGCGAGCCGACCAACCACGCCGTCAACTACGTCCGCCCGGAACTGGCGGCCCGCATCGACCTGGACGACCTGGCGCGCTGGCCGATGACCAAGGTGCTGCGGGACGTGGTGGGCGCGGACATCAGCCGCATCACGGACACGGTGGAGGCCCGCCTCGCGGACCCGGAGACGGCCCGCCTCCTCCAGGTCCCGCTGCTGAGCCCGATCCTGCACTACACGGGCGTCACCCACGACAGCACGGGCCGCGCCCTGGACGTGGCCGTCATCCACTACCGCGGCGACCGCTTCTCCTTCACGGTCACCCTCGACGCGTAGGTCTCCGGCGGCCGGCGGAACCGGCGGATCGCGGAACCGGCGGATCGCGGAACCGGCGGATCGCGGAACCGGCGGATCGCGGAACCGGCGGATCGCGGGACCGGCGGATCGCGGGGCGCACCGCCCGCGCCGCCCGCCGCCCCGCCCGCCGGCAGGCCGCCCGTCGTACGATGCCGGGCGTGACGCACGACGATGCTCCGCTGCTCGCGGACCTCATGCCGTGGTCCGTCGCACCGCCGCGGCTCGGCCGGGGGTGGCCGGCGGCGCCCGACCCGGGCTCGCTGAAGGCGCGGTGGGAGGCGCTGATCAAGGCCGAGGGGCCGGACCGGGAGGCGCTGTTCGAACCGTCGCGGGCGCGCACCCTGCACACGGCGGTCGGCCGGCTGCCGGGCGGGGGCGGCGGCACGGAGAAGCTGGCGCGGGCCTCGGGCCCCTGCGCGGAGCCGGTCCGGGTGCTGTACGCGCCCTTCGACGAGCAGTGGCTGATTCCCGACCACCGTCTGATCGACGCGGCCCGCCCCGAGCTGTGGCGGGCGGCCGACGAGCACCAGATCTTCGCCGTCGAGGCGCCCGGCCCCGGCGGTCCCCGTCTGCTGGCCACCTCCCGCGTCCCGCTGCTGCGCCCCGGCCGCGTCCGCCCGCTCTACCGTCGCCCCGGCGCCGCCGAGCCCAACCTCGCCCCCGGCCTCCTGGACCACCTCGCCGCCCGCCTCGGTCACGCCCCCGACCCGGTGGACGTGCTCGCCTGGACCCTCGCCGTCGTGCGCCCGGACCTCTCCGTGCCCCTCACCGACGACCCGGACCTCTGGGCGGAGGGCGTGCGCACGGGCCGCCGGATGCTGTGGCTGATGCGCCGCGACGGCGAGCGCCCCAAGCTGCCCGGCGGGCGCCGCCCCTACGTCCGCGCCCCGCTCCCGCCCCGCCCGCTCGCCCTGCGCTACGACCGCGAGGAGGAGGCCCTGTACGTCGACGAGGGCCGCATATCCCCGGTGCCGCCCGAGGCGTGGGACTTCGAAGCGGGCGGGGCGAGGGTGCTGGAGCAGTGGTTCGCGGCGCGCACCGCCGAGGCCGGGCCCGGCACGCTGCGGGCCGTCCGCCCGGCGACCTGGCCGCAGTCGTGGACGTCGGAACTGCTGGAGCTGATCACGGTCCTGGCCCTGCTGTCCGAAGTACGGCCGCCGGAGCCCGGGTCGGCGGTCACCGCGGCGGACCTGCGTGCGGCGGGCGTCCTGCCGGCGCCGCCCTCCGCGCGCCGGCCGGCGTCGGTGCTGGACCACCGCGAGGAGGGCCCGGAGGGCCAGTTCGCGCTGCTGTGAGCGGCGCTGCCATCATCCGGTGCCATGGAACGCCAGCCGCCGCCCCTCGCGGGCATCACCGTCGTCGCCGTCGAACAGGCCGTCGCCGCCCCCTTCGCGACCCGTCAGCTCGCCGACCTCGGCGCCCGGGTGGTCAAGGTGGAGCGGGTGGACGGCGGCGATTTCGCCCGCGGCTACGACACCGCCGCGCGGGGACTGGCCTCGCACTTCGTGTGGTGCAACCGCGGCAAGGAATCGGTCGCGCTGGACCTGAAGGACCCGCGTGGCCTGGAGGCCGTGCGGCGGCTGGTCGCCGGTGCGGACGTGTTCGTGCAGAACCTCGCCCGGGGCGCCGCCGCCCGGCTCGGCCTGGACGCCGCCACGCTGTGCGCCGCGCACCCCCGCCTGATCGCCGTGGACATCTCGGGCTACGGGTCGTCGGGTCCGTACGCGGACAAGCGGGCGTACGACATGCTCGTGCAGTGCGAGGCGGGGCTGGTGTCGGTGACCGGCACGCCGGACCGGCCGGTCAAGGCGGGTATCCCGGCGGCTGACATCGCGGCGGCCATGTACGCCTTCTCGGGCGTGCTGGCGGCGCTGGTGCGGCGCGGCGTCACGGGCCGGGGCGGTCCGGTGGAGGTGTCGATGCTGGAGGCGCTCGCGGAGTGGATGGGGCATCCGCTGCACCACGCCCTGCACGGAGGCACGCCCCCGGCGCGCACCGGCCTCGCGCACGCCGTCATCGCCCCGTACGACGCCTATCCGACGGCGGACGGGGGACGGGTGCTGCTGTCGGTGCAGAACGACCGCGAGTGGCGACGGCTCGCCGAACGGGTGCTGGAAGAACCGGGGTTGGGGGCGGATCCGGCGTTCGCGACCAACGCGGCGCGGGTGGCGAACCGGGAGCGCACGGACGCACGGGTCGCGCGGGCGCTGAGCGCGCTGGACACCGACGAGGCGCTGGCCCGGCTGGAGGGCGCGGGCATCGCGTGCGCCCGGCTGCGGGACGTGCGGGAGCTGGCCGGGCATCCGCAGCTGGCGGCCCGGGGGCGGTGGCGGGAGGTGGGTTCGCCGGCCGGGCCGCTGAAGACGCTGCTGCCGCCCATCACGCTGCCGGGTGGGGACGAGGCGGGGATGGGGGACGTACCCGCGCTCGGGCAGCACACCGATGCGGTGCTGCGTGCCGTGGGGATGACGGACGAGGAGATCGCAGCGTTGCGCCGGGACGGTGTGGCCGCCTGAGCACGGTTCCCGAAGCGGCCCTCGGGGAGGGCCGGACGCCGGTCAGTGGCCGCCGAAGAGGGTACGGCGCAGCCGGCGCAGCGGAGCGAAGAGCGACACACGGCTCACTCGCGCACCCCTGGCGCTGGGAGTGTGCGCGGGCTCTCGCGCGGTCAGTTCACGCATCAGCGAGGTCGCCTCGGCCGCCTCCCGCTGCGGGACCGCCGGCCCCGCGAGCACCGAGAGATGGCGGTCGAGGCGCGAACTGGTCGCGCTGCTCCCGCAGGTGATGGCAGGGACCCTCGCCCTGCTGCGCACTGTTATCTGTTCCATGTCACTCCCCACCCGTACGAGTCCACCCGGCCCGGGCAGGGTAACCCTATCGCCCCGCCGGGGCACTCGTGTATCGGCCTCACAGGAAACACGTTCCCCGTAAGGGTGTTGACGACGCCTCTTCGGCTACTCTCCGAATCCGGCAGAATCCAGGGCGAGTTGGACATGGGGTCCGCTGGTGGGCCGCTCGGACCCGCCGGGCTCGACGGTCACGGCGAGTGACGTGGCGGCGGGGCCGAGGCCGGCGGCGACCAGGGGCGTGTCGCCGTCGAGGAGCCCGCGGGAGCGCGGTCGCTCCCGCGGACGCCGAGCGGGAGCCGGTGGACGCGCCCGCCGGGCGGTTCGCCGTGTCCGCGCAGGGTCACGGGACGCGTCCGGGGCGTACGGGTGCGCGGGAGCGGCCGTGTCCCCCGGAGGGGCGACGGGCAGCGCGAGCGTGCGCCTGCGGGCCGTCGGCGCGGTTTCTGCGGGGTGGCGCGCGCGGCGGCCATGACCCGTTCGCGCAGGGCGGGCCGCGCCGGGGCGGCCGTGGACCGGGCCGGCCGCAGGGCGTCCTCGGACAGGGCGCGACCTCGGCGACGCGGCGGCGGCAGCGGGCCGGACGCCTCTCCGAGCGGTGGCGTCCGCCCCAGCGCGCCGGCCCCCGCCGGTCGGCGGCCCCGGCGGCGGGGCCGGTCCGTCGCGCGGCCCGGTGGCGCGGCGTGCGTCGTGGTGGCCGTCGGCGCCGGACCGGTGTTCAGGGGGGCGGCATCCGCCTTCGGCTGAGCTACGTTGGGGAGGAAGGACGCGAATGGGGGCGCCCGTGTCCGTGCAACCGGGCAGTGAACGTGTGATCGCCGGCCGCTACCGTCTCCTCGCCCCGCTCGGCGAGGGCGGCATGGGGACCGTGTGGCGCGCCCGCGACGAGGTGCTGCACCGCGAGGTGGCCGTCAAGGAGGTGCGGGCCCCGGCCGGGCTGCCCGCCGCCGACGTGGAGCGGATGTACGCACGGCTGGAGCGCGAGGCCTGGGCGGCGGCGCGGATCACCAGCCGCAACGTGGTGACGGTGTACGACGTGGCCGCGGAGGAGGGCCGGCCGTGGATCGTGATGGAGCTGGTCCGCGGGATCTCCCTGGCCGAGCTGCTGGAGGCCGAGGGGCCGCTGACGCCCCGGCGGGCCGCGCACATCGGCGCCGAGGTGCTCGCCGCGCTGCGCGCCGCGCACGGGGCCGGGGTGCTGCACCGGGACGTCAAGCCGGCCAACGTGCTGCTGTCCAACGACGGCCGGGTGGTGCTCACCGACTTCGGCATCGCCATGGTCGAGGGCAGCTCGGCGCTGACCATGACCGGCGAACTGATCGGCTCCCCCGAGTTCCTCGCGCCGGAGCGGGCGCTGGGCCGCAGGCCGGGGCCGGAGTCGGACCTGTGGTCGCTCGGGGTGCTGCTGTACGCGGCGGTGGAGGGCGGCACGCCGTTCCGGCAGGACACCCCGCTGAGCACGCTGCGGGCGATCGTGGACGAGGAGCTGCCGCCGCCGCGCCGGGCGGGGCCGCTGGCCACCGTGATCGCGGGGCTGCTGCGCAAGGACCCGGCCGAGCGCATCCCGGCGGAGCGGGCCGAGGAGGACCTGCGGCTGGTCGGCGCGGGCGGCACCCCGCGCGCGGACGCCCCGCCGACGACGCCGTACGCCCCGGCCGCTGCGACCCCGGCCGCGGAACCGCCGTCGACGGCGCCCACGCGACCTGTTCCGGCCCCCGCCCCGGCGACCGGGAGCACGGCCGTTCCACCACCGCGCGACCGCCGCGCCGTCCCCGTGCTGGTCGCGGGCGTCGCCGCCGTGGCGCTGGCGCTGGCCGGGCTGACGTACACGCTGCTGAACGACGGGGACGGCGACGGGACCGCGGGCGGCGGCACCGCCACGCCGTCGGCGCGGGTAAGCGCCCCGGCGAGCGCGACCGGGCGGGAGAGCGCCCCCGACGAGACGTCGGCCCCGAGCCCGCGCCCGAGTCGCAGCGCGCCGAGCGCCACCGCGCCGCCCCAGTCGGTGACGGTGACCGTCTCCGGGGAGCGCACCGCCTACTCCGGCCCCTGTCCGCCGCCGGGCGCCGAGGCGCCGGCGTTCACGGCCACGTTCACCGTGGGCCGGCTGCCGGCGGAGGTCGACTACCGCTGGGTGACGCGCGACGGCGAGGTGGCCGGCGGTGGCTGGAAGACGCTGTCCTTCTCGAAGGACGGCCCGCGTACGCGCCAGGACCGGGTGACCGTGACGGCGTACGCGGGCGGTGGGACGTACGAGAACGAGATCGGCGTGCAGGTGCGGTCCCCCGTGGAGACGAGGTCGCGGACCGTGCCGTTCTCGGTGAGCTGCGCGACGGCGGCCGGGACCCCGACGGGCGGGACCTCGGCGTCGCCGTCGCCTTCCGTCAGCGACTGAACGGGTTCGTACGACTGGTGACGGGCGCTCAGGCCGCGTTGCGGAACACCGGCAGGTAGCCGCCGGACTGCCCGTTCGCGGTGGGGTGGTACGAGTCGCCGATGTTGAGCCAGTTGACGCTGTGCAGCCAGGAGCTGCCGGAGCAGATCTCGTGGCCGGTGAAGGTGGTGCGGACGTCGCCGAAGGTGAAGCCGTGGGCGGCGGCACGCCTGGCGATGGCGCTGTTCAGGTGGTCGGAGGCCTGGTTGATGGCCGCGCGCTTGGTCTCCGACAGGCCCAGGCAGCTGGTGCCGAGCTTGTAGAAGGTGGGGTAGCCGAGCACGACGACGCGGGCGGACGGCGCCCGGTTGCGGATCGCCGTGTACACGGAGTCGAGCTTGCCGGGCAGGGTCGTGTCGACGTACGCGCGGGCGGTGTTGATGCGGGAGATGCAGGCGCTGTCGGACTGCAGGACGCAGGTGGTCATGACGTCGGCGAAACCGGCGTCGTTGCCTCCGACGCTGAGGGAGACCAGACCGGTGCCGGCGCCGAGCGACGACAGCTGTCCGGCGAGAACTTCATCCGTACGAGCGCCCGAGCAGGCGGCGAAGGTGAACGACGAGGGTGAGTTGGCGGCGGCCCACAGGTAGGGGTACGCCTTCGTGCTGCGCTTGCAGTCACCGCTGGAGCTGATGTAGCTGCCGGCGCCGACTCCCGAGGAGTAGGAGTCGCCCAGCGCCACATAGCCGGTGGCGGCGGTCTCGGCCGCCTGCGCGGTCGCCGCGCCGCCGAGAGCGGCGCCTGCGGCCAGCAGCAACGAGCTGACGTATACGGCAATGCGGGAACGTCTCATGGAACCTCCCTATAGCAGCAACTCCATCGGAACGTTGGTATCAACTACGCGTGTTGAATGGAAGTGTCCATGCCAAAAGTTTCCGGCCATACCTCCTTAGGTAGCCGGGCATTCGCCTGCACGTTCGCCTTGCGTTCGATTTCGTGTTCATGACAGATTTGTTGACAGGCGTTCAACTCCCTTGTCCCCACGGCGGAGATCGCCCACGCTGTACCGCAGCCCGGGGCGGCACGCGACGCCCCCGGCCGTGGGCTCGAATACGCGCTCACCCCCCACAGACGCGCGCCCTCACCCGGGCACGCGCCGCCAACAGGAGGACTCCCTCGTAATGGCACAACTGCGTAGCAACAAGCTCCGGTTCGCCACCCTGACCGGTGTGGCCACCGCCGCCCTGCTGGGCGGGCTCACCGCCCTGCCCGCCCAGGCCGCCCCGGCCCAGGGCACCGTCCTCGCGGCCGGCTCCCCCACCGCCGTCAAGGACAGCTACATCGTCACGCTGAAGAAGGACGCCGGCTTCAAGGCGTCCTCCAGCGAGGGCAAGAGCCTCATCAAGGAGTACGGCGGCGCGGTGAAGAAGACGTTCGGCGCGGCGCTGAACGGCTACACCGCCACCCTCTCCGCGGCCGAGGCGAAGAGACTCGCCGCCGACCCGGCCGTCGCCTCCGTCGAGCAGAACCAGCGCGTCCAGGCCGTCGCCACCCAGTCCAACGCCCCCTGGGGCCTGGACCGCATCGACCAGACCTCGCTGCCGCTGTCCGGCACCTACACCTACCCGGACACCGCGGGCAGCGGCGTGACCGTGTTCGTCATCGACACGGGCGTGCGCATCAGCCACTCGCAGCTCACCGGCCGCGCCGTCAACGGCTACGACGCCGTCGACGGGGACAGCGTCGCGCAGGACGGCAACGGTCACGGCACCCATGTGGCCACCACCGTCGCGGGCTCCACCTACGGCGTCGCCAAGAAGGCGAAGATCGTGGCGGTCCGCGTGCTGAACAACAGCGGCTCGGGCACCACCGCCGGCGTGATCGCGGGCATCGACTGGGTCACGGCCAACCACTCCGGGCCCTCGGTCGCCAACATGTCGCTCGGCGGCGGCGTGTCCACCACCCTGGACGCGGCCGTGCGCCGCTCGATAGCGAGCGGCGTCACCTACGCCGTCGCCGCGGGCAACAGCAACACCAGCGCCTCCTCGTCCTCCCCGGCCCGCGTCGCCGAGGCGATCACGGTCGGCGCCACCACCAGCACCGACGCCCGGGCGAGCTACTCCAACTACGGCTCCGCCCTGGACATCTTCGCGCCCGGCTCCTCCATCACGGCCGGCTGGCACACCGGCGACACCGCCACGAACACCATCTCCGGCACGTCGATGGCGACGCCGCACGTCGCCGGCGCCGCCGCCGTCTACCTGGCCGGCCACACCTCGGCCACCCCGGCCCAGGTCGCCTCGGCCCTGATCGCCGGCGCCACCACCGGCAAGGTGACCAGCCCCGGCACCGGTTCCCCGAACCGCCTGCTGAAGCTCGTCCCGTAGGACTCGCGCCGCAGACGCCGATGTGACGGAGGGTTCCCCGGAGGCCACGGCCGCCTCCGGGGAACCTTTCCGGCTCTCGGAACCTCCCGCGTCCGGGCAGCCGCTCGCCGATCTCCGTACCGACCCGCGGCGCACCTCGGAAACGGGGTGCACGCGGCGGCCGGGTGCCCGATCATGGCGGCATGTCCCCGAACCCACACGACGCACTGCCGATCCGGCTCAACGTCGACGACAGCGACTCGCCGTCCGATGTCGTCGACGCGCTGTTCCTCGGCCGTTTCGCGACGGGCGAGCAGCCGTACTCGCACGCGGCGAACATCGACCGCGTACGGTCCGGGGCGACGCTCCTGCCGCCGGACGCCCGGGTGCTGCGCGTCGCGCGCGACGACGACCGCAGCGCGACCCTCGCCGAGGGCGACGGCTGGACGCTGCTGGTGTCCCGCTGGAACCGCGGCGCGGACGTCACCGTGACCGCGACCAGCGCCGAACTCGCCAAGAGCGTCCTCAACCGGGCCACCGACGGCGCGGCCGACGAACCCGAACCGCAGCCGGAGAACGTCACCATGGGGTTCTGGTACGTCTCCCCGCGGCGCGGCCCGCACCGCACCACCCGGCAGATCTCCGCCGGCACCTGGGACGAGGTGCGGCCCAACTACACCGCGCCGGTGGCCGACGCGATGGACCGGCTGATGAAGACGACGCCGGAGGACATCGCGGGCAGGCTGCTGCTCCTGCACGGTCCGCCCGGCACCGGCAAGACCTCCGCGCTGCGCACGCTGGCCCGGTCCTGGCGGGACTGGTGCCAGGTGGACTGCGTGCTCGACCCGGAGCGCCTCTTCTCCGACGTCGGCTATCTGATGGACATCGCGATCGGCGAGGACGACTCCACGGGCAAGGGCCGCTGGCGGCTGCTGCTCCTGGAGGACTGCGACGAGCTGATCCGCGGCGAGGCCAAGCACACGGCCGGCCAGGCGCTGTCCCGGCTGCTCAACCTGACCGACGGCCTGCTCGGCCAGGGTCGCAACGTCCTGGTCGGCGTCACCACCAACGAGGACCTCGAACGCCTGCACCCGGCCGTGGTGCGGCCCGGCCGCTGCCTGGCCCGCATCGAGGTCGGCCCGCTGACCCGGCGGGAGGCCGTCGACTGGCTCGGCACCGAGGAGGGCGTCGGGCGGGACGGGGCGACCCTGGCGGAGCTGTTCGCGCTGCGCCGCGGCACGTCCCCGACGTCGCTGCCGGAGCCGCGGGGCGGGGCGGAGGCGGGGCTGTACCTGTAGGGCCGGGGCCGCCGCGATGACCGGGTCATCCGCCGGGGCCGGGTCGCCGCTGAAGGCCGGTCCGCCGGCAGGGCCCGGCGCGTCCAGGGTGCTTTCATGGACGTATGACCCTGTTCGTCGGCACCTCGGGCTGGCAGTACAAGGACTGGCGGGGCGTCCTCTACCCGGACGACCGGCCCACGCGGCTGTGGCTGGAGGAGTACGCGGGGCGGTTCGCGACGGTGGAGATCAACAACGCCTTCTACCGGCTGCCGTCGCGGGAGACCTTCGAGGCGTGGCGGGAGCGGGTGCCGCCGGACTTCGTGGTCGCGGTCAAGGCCAGCCGCTACCTCACGCACATCAAGCGGCTGCGGGAGCCCGAGGAGCCGGTGGAGCGGCTGATGAGCCACGCCGCCGGGCTCGCCGACCGCCTCGGCCCCGTCCTGCTCCAGCTGCCGCCCACGCTGCGCGCCGACCCCGCGCTGCTGGACGCGTGCCTCGCCTGCTTCCCGGCCGGAGCGCGGGTCGCGGTGGAGCCTCGCCACGCGTCGTGGTGGACGCCGGAGACCGAGGAGGTGCTGCGCTCCCGGGGCGCGGCGCTGTGCTGGGCAGACGTGCTGGCCCGTCCGGCGACTCCGCTGTGGCGCACGGCCGACTGGGGCTACGTCCGCTTCCACCAGGGCCGCGCCCGGCCGTGGCCGCACTACGGCGAGCGCTCGCTGCGCACCTGGGTCCGGCGGGTCGCCGAGGCGTTCCCCCGGGGGCAGGACGTCTACGCGTACTTCAACAACGACCCGGGCGGCGCGGCGGTGGGCGACGCGTCGACGTTCGCGTCCTTGGCGAGGAGGGCGGGCCTGACGGTGACCCGGACCCCGCGGGAACTGGTGGGGCAGCGGTAGCAGCCGCCCTCGTCGGCGACCGGTGCCCCTCGCCGTGGGCGGCGCGCGGCCCCTTCCGTACGGCGGCCGGCGCCTCGTCCCGCGTCGGCGCCCCCGCCCACTCCGCGCAGCCGACGCGCACCACTCGCCGTAAGGCGCACACCACTCGTCGTAAAACGCACGGCGTCCCGTGCGACGGCCGGCGCCGTGTCCCGTGACCACCCGGGCCGGCGCACCCCCGCTCGCCCGTGCCCCGCCGACACGCGCTACTCGCCGTAGGCGGCACGCAGTGCGTCCCGCACCGCGACCAGCGCCGCGTCCCGCGACAATCCGAGCCGGTGCGCCCGCTCCGCGTAGGCCTGCGCCGCCGTCGCCGCCTCCCGCTCGGCCGCCGAGCCCGCGGCGGCGACGAAGGTGCCGTTGCGTCCACGCGTCTCGATCACGCCGTCCGTCTCCAGCGCCCGGTACGCCTTGGCGACGGTGTTCACCGCGAGCCCCAGCGACTCGGCGAGCCCGCGCACCGTCGGCAGCCGGTGGCCGACCGGCAGCTCGCCCGACCGCGCCTGCGCGGAGATCTGCGCGCGCACCTGTTCGTACGGCGCCGCCGCGGCGCCCTCATCGATGTGGATCTTCAAGGTCACCGGCCGATTGTCCCGTACCCGACGGAAAATGAGAGGCGTCCGGCCCCTCCCCGGCGTAGCGTGCGCCCTCATGAGCATGATCGTCCGCGACATCCGTCCCGAGGCGCCGGCCGAGGCGGCGGCCTTCAGCGCGATCCGCCGGCTGGCCCTGCCCTTCATGCTGTCGACCCCGGACTCCGTGCTGCACCAGCTCGCGCACGCCCATCCGGACGCCCGGTTCCGGCAGCTCGTCGCCGAGGAGGACGGGGAGATCGTCGGCACCGCCCAGGTCGGCCTGGCCCACGACAGCCCGCTGCCCGGCCAGGGGTACCTCAATGTGTACGTCCACCCGGGGAGGCCGGGGCGCGGCGCCGGTTCGCTGCTGGTGCGCGCCGCCGAGGAGCACCTCGCCGGCGCCGGGGCGACCAGGCTGTTCGCGTGGGTGCCGGACGAGCCGGGCAACCGGGCGTTCGCCGAGCGGCACGGCTACCGTCCCGGGCGCTCGGCGCACTTCCTGCGGCTGGACCTGGCGCACGGGGCCCTGCCTCCGCTCCAGGATCCGCCGCCGGGCGTGGAGCTGCGCACGGCCGCCGACTACGCGGACGACCCGCGGCCCCTGTTCGAGCTGGACGCGGAGGCCACGGCGGACGAACCGAGCGACGTCGGCGCGGAGTTCACGGACTACGAGGCGTGGCTCGCGGAGACCTGGCGCCATCCGCTGCTCGACCTGGAACTCACCTCGGTCGCCGTCGCCGACGGCCGCCCCGTCGCCTTCAGCGTCGCCCACACCGACGGCCACGGCCGCTACGGCAGCGCCATGACCGGCACGGCCCGCGCCTTCCGCGGCCGGGGCCTGGCCAAGCTGGCCAAGAACGACTCGCTGCACCGGGCGCGCGCCGCCGGCTGCACGGAGGCGTTCACGGGGAACGACACGGGCAACGGGCCGATGCTCGCGATCAACGACTGGTTCGGTTACACCATCTGTGCGACGGAGGTGCGGTATGCCCGTGAACTCGGCCGAATCGGCCCGTGAGGTGGAGGTCGTCCTGCTCAAGGCGGGCCGGACGAAGATCCGTTACCCTGCCGAGCTGCTCCAGGACGACGGCAACCGCGTGGTCGTCCGCGCGCCCTTCGCGGGCACGGGCGTGCGCGACTTCGGCTTCGTGCGCTTCGAGCCGGGCGACGTCTTCACGGAGTACTACTGGCGGGACCGCTGGTACGCGGTCATGGAGGTCCGCGATCCCGGGGGCCGCCTGAAGGGCTGGTACTGCGACATCGCCCGCCCCGCGGTCCTCGCGGGCACGGAGCTGGTCGTGGAGGACCTCGACCTGGACCTGTGGCGCTCGCCCGACGGCACGGACGTGCGCCGCCTGGACGAGGACGAGTTCGCGGCGAGCGGCCTCACGGAGACGGACCCGGAGGCGGCCGAGGCCGCGGTGCGCGCCCTGGACGAACTGGAAGCCCTGGCCCGCGGCGGGGACTTCACGGCACTCCTCGCCTGAGCCAGTCCCCTCACCCGCACCACGCCCGCGTACCGCTCGTCGCCCACCGCCCTCCCCCAGCCGCACGTCACCGGCCGGCGACACGGCGTCACGCCCGGCGGGCCGGCCCACGTCGTCACCGCACGTCATGCCCCACGGAGTGACACCCGACACTGACATCCGAATCGTGACAACCGCCACTGACACCTCGGCAGTGATGAGGAAGTCTCGGCGAAAGGGTCTACCTCCGTGAGAACACGGAACACGGTAGGCACTGAAGGAGGCAGCCATGCGCCGAGTCACAGTGCCCAAGCCCCAGCGGAAGACGGACGCCCGCCGACTCCGCGAGGAGGCCGACGAGCGTCCCGCCGAGCGCCGAGAGATCCGCGAGGACATCGCGCGGACCTGGTGGCCCGACGGCTGAGAACCCGCCCCGGCGGCGGCTTTCTGAGCGCAGGCTCAGCCCTCCCTTAACGGCGCCATAAGGATCTCCCTCACCCGCCTCCAGCAGGCGGTTCCACGGTTTCTCCGGGCTAGTTTCGGATCGCCCCCACGGGATCCGACCGAAGAACCGTCACGAGGAGTTCCCTCATGCCCGCACGCCGCAAGGCCGCCGCCGTCGCCGCCCTCGGCATCGCCCCGCTCGCCCTCACCGCCCTGTCCGCCGCCCCCGCGTCGGCGCACGGCTCCATGGGCGACCCGGTCAGCCGCGTGTCGCAGTGCTTCGCCGAGGGCCCCGAGAGCCCCGACTCCGCGGCGTGCCGGGCGGCGGTGGCGGCGGGCGGCACCCAGGCTCTCTACGACTGGAACGGCGTCCGCATCGGCGACGCGGCCGGCCGGCACCGGGAGCTCATCCCGGACGGCAGGCTGTGCAGCGCGGACGACGAGGCGTTCAAGGGCCTCGACCTGCCCCGCGCCGACTGGCCCGCGACGTCCGTGAGCAGCGGCCCGTACACCTTCAAGTACCGGGTGACGGCCCCGCACCGCGGCACCTTCAAGGTCTACGTCACCAAGCCCGGCTACGACCCGTCGCAGCCCCTCGCCTGGGACGACCTGGATCTGGCCGCCCCGGTGGCGACGGTCACCGACCCTGCCGCGTCGGGCGGCTTCTACACGTTCTCCGGCACGCTTCCCGAGCGTACGGGGCAGCACCTGCTGTACGCGGTCTGGCAGCGTTCGGACAGCCCCGAGGCGTTCTACTCCTGCTCGGACGTCACGTTCGGCGGATCGAACACGGAAGCCGGCGGCGCCGACACCGACGAGGGCGGGACCGGGAGCGGCACCGGCACCGGCACGGAGTCGGAGACGGAGAGCCCTTCCACCCCCGCCCAGGACGCCCCCGCCCCCGCCGCCTCCGCCCCCACCGACCAGCAGATCCGGGCCGGCGCCGGCAAGTCGACCGTGGAGAACCACGGCCACGGCGACGACGACCACCGCACCACCGCGGCCCCGGACGCCAACCGGCCCATGGCGGCCGGTTCCCCGACGCGTCTGGCCGAGACCGGCGGCGACGCCGGCACCGGGTACCTGGCGGTGGGCGGCGCCGCGGCGCTGGCGCTCGGCGCGGCGGCGCTGTTCGCGTCGGTGCGGCGGCGCGGGCGGCACGGCCGCTGACCCAGGACTCCGGGGCCCGGCGGGCGGCTCAGGCCGGCCGGGCCCCGGCGGCCGACGGGGACGGCGGGCCCGTCACCAGACGGGCCGGACCGGCCCCCCGGGCGCCATCCGCGCCAGCCGCTCCCCCAGCGCCCGCAGCTCCCCCTCCCCCAGCACCCCGGCCCACGCGCCCACGGCCTCCGCCGCCGCCTCCTCCGCGGCCCGCGTACAGGCCAGCCCTCGCTCGGTCAGCACGAGCATCCGGGCCCGCGCGTCTTCGGGGTGCGCCCGGCGTTCGACGTACCCCTTGCGCACCAGCTCGTCCACGAGCTGACTGGCGGCCTGCTTGGTGACCCCGAGGTGGGCGGCGACGTCGGTGACCGTCGCTCCGCCAGCGGCGATGCGGGCGAAGGCGAACCCGTGCGCGGGCCGCAGCCCTTCGAAGCCGCGGGCGGTCACCCCGTCGTGGATGCGCCGGGTCAGCTCGGCGGCGACGGCGAGCAGGGTGGCGGACAGGGCCATGGCTTCGGAGTTGCGCACGGACGCATTCAAGCACCCGTGCCTGGAGAGTCCTTGACGAATTGGTCAAGAACCTTGACCATATAGTCAATCTACTTGACCATCTGCAAAAAAGGAGCCCCATGCCCGTCGTCCGCCCCTCCCAGGCCGTCGTCCACGAGATGCACGGCGCCCGCTTCGTCTCGTACGCCACCCCCCGCACCGGCAGCAGGGAACTGTGCGCCTGGCGCGGCGAGATCCCCGCCGGGACCAGGGCCCCCGTGCACACCGTCACGCGCGAGGAGATCCTGCACGTCCTCGACGGCGAACTCCTGGTCACCCTCGACGGCCGCACCGAGCGCGTCGCCGCCGGCGACACCCTGATCGTCACCCCGGGCACGGCCTTCGGCGTCGAGAACCCGACCGACCGCACCGCGACCACCTGGGTCACCACCACCCTCGGCCTGGAGGCCGAACTCGCCGACGGCACCCGGATCGCGCCGCCCTGGGCCCGGTGACCGCGCGCCCGGACCGGGTGACCGCGCCGTTCCTCCGGGCCCCGTGGACCCTCACGCCGCCAGCGACCCCGGCATCACCGCACGCGGCCCGAACTTCGCCCGCACCCGGTCCGCGACCTCCTCCACGCGCCGCACCTTCTCGTCCACCGGGTCGAAGGTGAGCTGGTGGGAGGCGTGCTCGGCGGCGCCGAGGCCCTCCGCGCGCAGGACGAACGCGCGGACCCGGGCCCGCTGGAGGCCGAGCGCCTCGTACATGCCGTACGCCGTCCCCGTCAGCGCCGGCGAGTGGGCGGTGGGCTCGGCGAGGGTGCGGGTGCGGGTGGTGGAGGACCGGTCGGCGTAACGGACGGTGAGGGTCAGCGTGCGGCAGACCTGGTCCATGGCGCGCAGCCGGGCGCCCAGTTCCCCGGCGGCGGACAGCAGGGCGCGCCGGTGCCGGCCGGGGTCCAGTTCGTCGCGGTCGAAGGGGCGTTCGGCGGCCAGGGAGCGTGAGACGGCGTTGGGCACGACCCGGCCGCGATCGACGCCGTTCGCCTTCTCGCGCAGTTCGCGGCCGGCCCTCGCGCCGACCAGCCGCTGGAGCGTGGACAGCGGGGCGGCGGCGACCCGGCCGAGGGTGTCGAGGCCGTAGTCGCCCAAGGTGCGGGCGGTGGCGGCGCCGACGCCGGGCAGCACGGCGACGGGCTTGCCCGCGAGGAACTCCGCGATGGCGTCCGGGTCGTCGGGCACCGCGCGGGTCACCCCGGGCACGGCGTCCCGCAGGGCGACGCGGGCCAGCATCGGGCCGGGGCCGGCGCCGATCACGCAGTCGACCCCGTGGTGGGCGAGCGCACGGACCCGGATCACCGACGCCAGTTCCACGGCGTCGCGGCCGAAGTAGCGCTCGGCGCCGCCCAGATCGGCGAGCGCCCCGTCCGGCGGCAGGGCCTCGACGACCGGCGTGAACTCCTCCAGCAGGCCGAGCAGTCCCGGCAGGGCCGCCTCGTACATGGGCGGCAGCTGGAAACGTACGCAGAGAATGGTCATCCCGCACTCCCCGGGCTCTGGTGCCACAACTTCCTTCCGCCCGCCGGTCCTTCGCCCGCGGGACGCAGATCGGCCCAGGGGTGCAGCTCGTACCCCGTGGGCATGCGGATCGCCCGGGACCGCCGGACCTCCATCGGGTCCCGCGCGGCGGAACCGGCCGGCGCGGGCAGCCCTTCGGAGCCGGCGAGCCGCCCGCGCGCGGGTCCCCCGCCGTCGTCGGGCACGGGGCCGGGTCCGGGCGTGCCGGCCAGCCGGGCCGCGACCCCTTCCAGGCCCTCCTCCCGGCGTACGTCGAGCAGTTCGGCGAGGTTCCAGGCGGCGGCGCCCACGACGCTGAGGCTGCGCGGGCCGCGCCGCTGCACCACTCCGCGCACCAGCAGCAGCCAGGAGTGGAAGACGGTGTGGGCGCAGGCCTCGTGGGAGTCGTCGAAGAAGGCGAGGTCGACCAGGCCGGTGCCGTCGTCCAGGGTGGAGAAGACGACCCGTTTGCCGGACCGGATCGGCGGCGTCTGGGTGGCCGCCTTCGCGCCCGCGACCAGCACCGTCTCCCCGTGCCGGGCGTCGCGCAGCCGACGCGCCGACAGCACGCCCAGCTCGTCGAGGAAGGCGCGGTGGTCGTCCATCAGATGGCGCGAGGCGTCCATGGAGAGCACGCCCAGCTCGGCGCTGAGCCGTTCCGCCGGGGTCAGGTCGGGCAGCCCCGCCGCGGCGGTCCTGCGTCCGCCGGCGAGGGGCAGTTGGCCGCCGCCCGCGCCCCGGGCGCCCCGGTGCAGCTCGGTCAGGTGCAGTTGCAGGTCGCGCCGGTTGGCGCCGAACGCGTCCAGCGCGCCGACCTGGGCGAGCCGCTGCGCCAGCGGGCGGCTGGGCCGGGCCCGTTCCCAGAAGTCGAGCAGCGAGGCGTACGGCTGTCCGGCGGCGATCCGCGCCGCCTCGGCCTCGCTGATGTTGTGCACGTCCGAGAGCGCGAGCCGCACCCCCCAGACGGCCCCGGAACCCCGTGAGCCGGAACCCTGCGAACCAGAACCCTGCGAACCAGAACCCTGCGAGCCGGAATCCCGCGAATCGGAATCCCTTGAATCAGACACCAGTTCGATCCGATGAGCGACCCCCGACTTGTTCACGTCCAGCGGCAGGACCGGCACCCCGCGCCGGCGCGCGTCCGCCAGCAGCAGCCGCTTGGGGTACATGCCGGGGTCGTGGGTGAGCAGCCCCGCGTAGAAGGCGGCCGGGTGATGGGCCTTCAGCCACGCCGACTGGTAGGTCGGCACGGCGAACGCGACGGCGTGCGCCTTGCAGAAGCCGTACGAACCGAAGGCCTCGATGATCTCCCAGGTGCGACGAATCGTTTCTGCATCGTATCCGCGCGCCGCCGCGTGCTGGGCGAACCAGACCTTGATCCGCCCCTGCGACTCCGGGTCGGACAGCCCGCGCCGCACCCGGTCCGCCTCGTCGCGTCCGCAGCCGGTCAGGATGTCGACGATCCGGATGATCTGCTCGTGGAAGACGACGACCCCGTACGTCTCCTTCAGCGCCTCCTCCAGATCCGGGTGCGGGTACCGCACCGGCGCCCGCCCGTGCCGGGCCTCGATGAACGGCCGCACCATGTCGGCGGCGACCGGCCCCGGCCGGAACAGCGAGATGTCGACCACCAGGTCGTGGAAGGTGCTCGGCTGGAGCCGCCCGACCAGGTCGCGCTGGCCCGGCGACTCGATCTGGAAGCAGCCCAGCGTCTCGGCGGAGCGGATCAGCCCGTACGTCGCCGGGTCGCCCTCCGGCACCGCGTCCAGGTCGACCCTCTCCCCCGCGGCCCGCTCCACCTCGGCGACCGCGTGCGCCATCGCCGACTGCATCCGCACGCCGAGCACGTCGAGCTTGAGCAGCCCGAGGTCCTCGACGTCGTCCTTGTCGAACTGCGCCATCGGCAGCCCCTCGCCGCTGGTCGGCACGACCGGCGTACGGGACAGCAGGGAAGCGTCGGACAGCAGTACGCCGCACGGGTGCATGGCGACCCCGCGCGGCAGGGCGTCGAGCGCCTCGACCAGCTCCCACAGCCTGCCGTACCTCTCCTTCTCCCCCGCGAGCCGCCGCAGCTCGGGCAACTCCTCCAGGGCGGCGCGGGCGTCCCGGGCGCGGATGTGCGGGAAGGACTTGGCGATGCGGTCGATGTCGGCCGGGTCCATGGACAGGGCGGCCCCGACGTCCCGGATCGCGTGCCGCACCCGGTACGTCTCGGGCATCGCGACGGTGGCGACCCGTTCCGCGCCGAACCGGCCGATGATCGCCCGGTAGACCTCCAGCCGGCGCGCGGACTCCACGTCGATGTCGATGTCGGGCAGCACCATGCGGCGCTTGGACAGGAAGCGCTCCATCAGCAGCCCGTGCTCGACCGGATCGGCGTGCGCGATCCCCAGCAGGTGGTTGACGAGGGAGCCGGCGCCGGAACCGCGCGCGGCGACCCGGATGCCCATCCGCTTCACGTCGTCGACGACCTGGGCGACGGTCAGGAAGTACGAGGCGAAGCCGTGGTACTCGATGATCTCCAGTTCCCGGTGCATCCGCTCCCAGTACGCGCGCCGCCCGGCGTAGCCGCGCAGCACCATGCCCGCCGCCACGCGGGAGGCGAGCACGCGCTGCGCGGTGCGCCGCCCGGCGCCGACCAGGTGCGGTTCGGGGAAGTGCACGGCGCCGATGCCGAGGTCGTCCTCGGGGTCGACCAGGCACTCGGCGGCCGTCTCCCGGGTCTGTTCCAGCAGCCGGTGGGCGGTGTCCCGCCGGAACCCGGCGGCCTCCACCACCCGCTCGGCCGCGCGCAGCATGGCGACCGGGTCCTTCAGCCAGGCCTCGCCGGAGTCCAGTCCTTTCGACGGGTCGATCGGCACCAGCCTGCGGGCGGCGTCCAGGACGTCGGCGACCGGCCCCTGACCGGGGTCGGCGTAGCGCACGGCGTTGGCGAGCACGGGCCGCACCCGCTGCTCGGCCGCGAAGCCGACGGTACGGGCGGCCAGCCGCAGGGAGCCGGGTCCGGTCCCGGTGCGCCCGTGCCAGACGGCCTCCAGCCGCAGGGCGTCGCCGTACCGCTCCCGCCAGGGCCCCAGCAGCCGCGCGGCCCGGTCCGGCCGTCCCGCGGCGAGCGCCCGGCCGACGTCGGAGTCGGGCCCGAGCAGTACGGTCAGCCCGTCCCCGTGGTTGGCGGACCGCGGCACCAGGGGCGGCCCCTCGGGGCCGGCGTGGGCCGCGCTCACCAGGCGGCACAGGTCGGCCCAGCCGCGAGCGCCGTCCCGCGCGAGGAAGGTCGCCCTCGGTGTCGACTCGTCGACGAAGACCCCGCCCCGCACCGGCGCCCGACGCCGTGCCCTCTCCCGGGCGCTCTCGCTCTCCTCCACGGCCAGCTCGGCCCCGAACACCGGCCGCACCCCCGCCCCGGCGCAGGCCTTGGCGAACCGCACGGCCCCGGCGACCGTGTCCCGGTCGGTGAGGGCGAGGGCGTCCATCCCCCGCTCGGCGGCGCGCTCGGCCAGCCGCTCCGGGTGCGAGGCCCCGTACCGCAGGGAGAACCCGGAGAGGGTGTGCAGATGCGTGAAACCCGGCACACACACCTCCTCGAACATCAGTTCCCAATCGCCCCACCCCCACCATAGACCAATTCTCGAACATTCGTACGACACCCTTCACCCCCCGCCCCACCTGCGCAAACGCGTCACCGAACGGCAGGAAAGCCACCCATCGACCCCAAACCGCCCCGCCGGAGGCGCCCCCCGGGGACGCCCCCCGGCCGGTGCCCGCCCCGCCGGCCGGCACCCCCCGACGGCACCCCCGGCCGGTGCCCGCCCTGCCGGCCGGCACCCCCCGGACGGCACTCCCCGGCCGGCGCTGCCCCGCCGGACGGCACACGCGCCGCCGCCCGCGCAAACGCAGGAGTCCCGCCCCCCCATACGCAGGGGACGGGACTCCGTCGGAGCGGGCGGTCCGGTCAGCCGATCCCGGTCCCGGTCGCCGACAGCGCCTCGGTCACCGGCTGGAAGAAGGTCTCCCCGCCGGAGGAGCAGTCACCGCTGCCGCCCGACGTCAGCCCGATCGCGCTGCTGCCCGAGAAGAGCGAGCCCCCGCTGTCGCCGGGCTCCGCGCACACGTCGGTCTGGATGAGGCCGTTCACGATGTCGCCGTTGCCGTAGTTCACGGTGGCGTCCAGGCCCGTGACGGTCCCGGAGTGCACCTGCGTGGTCGAGCCGCTGCGGGTGACCGGCATGCCGACCGTGGCCTGCGCCGCGCCGGTGATCCGCTGCACGGACCCGTCGTAGAGGTTCACCTCGCTCGGGTGCTCGACGCCTGCGGTGTACTTCACCAGCCCGTAGTCGTCGCCGGGGAAGCTGGAGACCTCGTTCTCCCCGATCACGTTCCCGGACGAGTCCGACCAGGTGGTGATCCCCTCGGTGCAGTGACCCGCCGTCAGGAAGTACGGCTCCCCGCCCTTGACGACGTTGAAGCCGAGCGAGCAGCGGCCGCCGCCGCCCGTGATCGCGTCGCCGCCGGCCACGAAGGGCGTGAACCTCCCCTCGGTCCGCCGGAGCTCCACCGTGCCGTCGAGTCCCTCGGCGACCTCGGTCAGCTTCTTCCACTCGGCCGCGGAGACGGTGCGGTCGGCGGTGACGACGACCTTGTTGGCCGTCGGGTCGGTCACCCAGGAGGTGCCCGGGATGCTCGCCTCCCGCCGCAGCGCGCCGCGGGCGCTCCGCAGTTCGGCGAGCGAGTTGTCGACGATCCTGGCCCGGGCGCCGGCCTCGCGCACGATCTCGGCGGCGGCGCCGTCGAGCACGTTCACCACGAGGCGCTCGGCGTCCGCGTCGTAGTAGGTCCCGGCGGCGTCCGCGCCGAGGTCACGGCCGAGCGTCGTGGCCAGATCCGTGGCCGCCACGGCCGAAAGGGTCTTGAGCGCGGGTGCGTCCGGGGTTTCACTGGCGTTCGCACTCTGGAAGGTGACTCCCGCGGCGACCAGTGCGGCGATGCCCGCACCCGCCACGGCGGCCCGCCGCCGGGGTATGCGTCGGTGCTTCAACTCACGTCCTCCTGTGGGGGGACGGCCCGGAGGTTGTGGGGACCTGACGGGCCGGAAGGCGTATGAACTGGGCGCCCACTATTCCGATCCCCGCGGGGAGCACACAAGGCCGACTTCAGGACGGGCCCCCGGCAACGCCCGCACGCCCTCTATGTCGCGACTGCCTTGACCATCCACGGTCACGCCGTTGAATTCACCGGCAAACTTCCCAGCAAACACTACGGGCGAGTAACCCGTCTCGCCCTGTGAGGTCTAGACCTGTCTTGAAGTCGCCCACGAGGTGGCCGAATCGTTCAACCGCGTGGACCGGCGCGGACACGACGAAGCCCCCGCACGCAGGGAGCGTGCGGGGGCGGAAGCCGTCGGAAGCCGCGACGAGGACCGCGGCGGCGAGCGACTAGAGGACGGTGACGCCGTAGGCGCTCAGGGCCTCGGTGACCGGCTGGAAGAAGGTCGTGCCGCCGGAGGAGCAGTTGCCGCTGCCGCCGGAGGTCAGACCGTAGGCGGTGCCGTTGCTGCCGTAGAGCGGGCCGCCGGAGTCGCCGGGCTCGGCGCAGACCGTGGTCTGGATCAGGCCGTAGACGACGTCGCCGCCACCGTAGTTGACCGTCGCGTTGAGGGCGGTGACCCGGCCGCTGTGGGTGCCGGTCGTGGAACCGTCACGGATGACGGTGGTGCCCACGGCCGGGGTGGCCGCACGGGTGATGTCCACGCCGTTGGCGGTGCCGGGCTTGCTGATCGACGTGTTGCTGTACCGGACGAGGCCGTAGTCGTTGCCCGGGAAGCTGGAGCCGGCGGTCGGGCCCAGCACGGTGGTGCGGCTCGAGTTGGCGTACCAGGTGCCCGCGCCCTGGGTGCAGTGGCCGGCCGTGAGGAAGTACACGGTGCCCGCGCTGTTGCGGACGTTGAAGCCGAGGGAGCAGCGACCGCTGCCCGAGTAGATGGCGTCGCCGCCCTGGATCAGCTTGGTGAACTTGCCGGGCGTGCGCTTGATCGTGAGCGCGTCGGCGTTGGCGCCGGCCTGCTTCCTGATCTTCGCGATCTCGGCCTGGGAGACCGTGCTGTCGACGGTCACGACCACGCGGTCGGTCTTGCTGTCGACGGCCCAGGCGGTGCCCGGGACGTCCGCGGCCAGCACCGAGCTGCTGGCGCTCTTCAGCTCGGCGGCGCTGAACGTCGCGGGGTCGGACGCGTTGGCGCTGGGGACCGCTATCGCTGCGGCGGCCACGAGTCCGGTGGACACGGCGATCAGCCGGGACCGTCTCGAAATGCCGCTGCGGGGGGTGGTGCGCTTGATCCTCACTTCTCGTTCCTCCACATGGGAAGTCGGGGGCCCGCGTGGGGTCGGGGCCCGTGAGGCGCAGTCAGGCGGCACGGCCGTCGTCCGGATTTCGGACTCGCCGTGCCCCTGACAAGCGCTGAGGGGGAGTATTCGGCTGCACGGCGGAGGGACGCAAGGGTTCCTTTCGGCCGTACGCCTTTGAACGATCTATGGAAAGCGGGCTTCCCGGGGGCGTCCGTCACGGGTACCGGAAGGGTCAACTCCCCTGCCCCCGGGCGAGATCGACGACCGGGTGGACCTCACGGGCCCACCCCGTCGCCGCTTTTCTCGCATGGCCGGAATTCGCCCCTCCGGAAGGCACCGGCCGACGGTTCAGCAGTTGCACCCGCAGTCGCAGCAGTCACAGCCGTCGCAGCAGTCACAGCCCTTGCCGCAGCAGTCGCAGCACTGGCAGCAGCCCTCGCACCCGTCGCTGCAGTTGTGCGGGCACAGCCCGCGCTTGGGCTCCCCGGTCCACGGATCGTGGTACTCGCCGCAGCACATCTGGCAGGTGCAGGCGAGCCCCAGCCACACCGCGCACCCGGCGAGCAGCCCGCGCCGGCCGCGCCGCGGCGGCTCGGGAGGCAGCGGGCCCCCGGGGCCGCCCGGTCCGCCGGGAAAGCCGCCCGGCGCTCCACCGGGCGCGCCGGGCGGGGCGTACGGATGGGACAGTCCGGGCACGGGCGGAGCCGGGACCGCGCCGGCGCCGTGGCCGTGCCGGCAGGACGTCGTCTTGAACGCCCGGTCCACCGAGGCGGCCAGCTCGTGCGCCAGCAGCCGGTGCGCCAGCCGTCCGTCCGTGAACTCCACCTCGCGCAGCGCCAGCCGGATGCCGTGCACGGCGTCGTCGGCGAGCCGCCGGGCCTCGGCCAGGGACGTGCCCGTGGCCGTCAGCGGGTTCCAGGCGCCGGACGCGGCGTCGGCCTCCCGGTCCTCCACGGCGTCCAGGAGGTGCGCCAGCCGTCCGAAGAGCCGGCCCGCCTCGGCGAGCGGCTCGGCGTTGCCCGGCCGACCGGCCAGGACCGCGGTGTGCGCGAAGGCCGCCGCGGTCGCCGTCTCGGTGGGCTCGGTGACGGCGAGGATCGGGGTGCCGGGCCCGGCGAGCGCCTCCAGGCCGGACTGCCGGTCGACGGCGTCGAGGAGGACGGCGGTGTCGAACCCGACGGCCGATCCGCCGCGCGCGCCGGCGCGCCCCCAGCTGTCGGCGACCCGGCGCGCGGCGAGCGCCACCGGACGGCGGGCGAGCAGCCCGTCCCCGTCGGCGACGTGGTCGCGGACCTTGGCGGCGGCGAGCACCAGCGAGACGGCGGCGGCGAGCCGGGCGCCCTCACCCTGGGCGACGGACGCGGTGCGCATCCCGCGCAACGGGCACGGCCCCGCCGTACGCCGCGCCTCCCGCCCCGGACCGGACTGAGCCTCCGTCAGCACGGAGACGAGCAGTCCGTCGTAGTTGGTGACCACCCGGGCGAACTGTCCGTGGTCCCCGCGCAGGGCGAGGCAGAGCCCGCACAAGTGGGCCATCCACTGCGCGCCGAGCTTCTCCCCCAGCCGATGACGGCACGGTCTGACGATTCCGAACACCTGGATCCCCCGTATCCCCCGTATACAACGCGGCGTGTGCGTTGCCGAACGGCCGCATCGTATAGGCAGATTTTCACACCACTTCGACCGCCCCGGTTCACCCGTACGCCCCGCCGATCACCCGTCCGGCACGAAGAATCATATTTCACTCACAGTCAGCAGCTGTGTGTGTCAACACCCTTGGGGTATCCGGGCTCTCGACGGATTCGTCGTGCACCAGTACCGTCACAAACCCCCCGCGCGGCGTCTAACCACTTGGCGCGCCGTCCGCATCATGGATGACGATAGGGATGCGGAAAGCAAGAAAGACCGCTGTGAGAGGAGGCGTCCATGGGATCGGTGCGCAAGGCGAGTGCGTGGCTCGGCCTCGTCGACGACAACGATGACGAGCGTTACTACGACGACGAGTACTCCGAGGAGACCGGGTCCGGGGACGCCTGGGTCACGGACCCGCGGGTGAAGGTGGCCACGGACACGGCCGAGGAGAAGGGCCGCCGGATCGGCACGGTCACCCCGGACAGCTTCCGGGACGCCCGTGCCATCGGCGAGCTGTTCCGGGACGGCGTCCCGGTCATCATGAACCTGACCGCGATGGAGGCCGCGGACGCCAAGCGCGTGGTGGACTTCGCGGCCGGTCTGATCTTCGGGCTGCGCGGGTCGATCGACCGCGTGTCCAACCGCGTGTTCCTGCTGACCCCCGCCGACACGGAGATCATCAGCGGGGAGCCCGCCGCCCACCGGGCGGACGGCTTCTTCAACCAGAGCTGAGGCAGGGCCGCTCACCGGAAGGCGTCGAGTCCGGTGAGCGCCTTGCCCAGCACGAGCTGGTGCATTTCGACGGTGCCCTCGTAGGTGAGCACCGATTCCAGGTTGGTCGCGTGCCGCATGACGGGATATTCGAGCGAGATCCCGTTGGCGCCGAGGACGGTCCGGGCCGTACGGCAGATGTCGATGGCCTCCCGTACGTTGTTGAGCTTGCCGAAGCTGACCTGCTCGGGACGCAGGCGGCCGGCGTCCATCCGCCGCCCCAGATGGTGGGCGAGCAGAATCCCCTTGTGCAGTTCGACCGCCATGTCGGCGAGTTTGGCCTGGGTGAGCTGGAAGCCGCCGATGGGCCGCCCGAACTGCTCCCGTGAGCGCGCGTAGTCGAGCGCCGCCTCGAACGAGCTGCGCGCCGCGCCCATCGCGCCCCAGACGATCCCGTACCGGGCGTGCGACAGACAGCTGAGCGGTCCGCGCAGGCCGACGGCCCCGGGCAGCACGGCGTCACCGGGCAGCCGTACCCCGTCGAGCACCAGCTCGCTGGTGACCGAGGCGCGCAGGGACCACTTGTGCTTGATCTCGGGGGCGGAGAAGCCGGGGGCGTCGGTGGGCACGACGAAACCGCGGATGCCCTCCTCGGTCTGCGCCCAGACGACGGCGACCCCGGCGACGGAGCCGTTGGTGATCCACATCTTGCGCCCGTCGAGCACCCAGTCGCCGCCGTCGCGCCGCGCCCGGGTGCGCATCGCGGCGGGGTCGGAGCCGTGGTCGGGCTCGGTGAGCCCGAAGCAGCCGATGACCTCGCCGGCGGCCATCGGGGGCAGCCAGCGCCGCTTCTGCTCCTCGCTGCCGAACCGGTGGATCGCGTACATCGCGAGGGACCCCTGCACGGACACCAGGGACCGGATCCCGGAGTCTGCGGCCTCCAGCTCCAGACAGGCCAGCCCGTACTGCACGGCGCTCGCCCCGGCGCACCCGTAGCCGTCGAGCGACATCCCGAGCGCCCCGATGCCGCCCAGTTCCTTGGCCAGCTCACGGATCCCGGGCAGCTCCCCCTTCTCGTACCAGTCGGCGACGTACGGCAGTACCCGGTCCGCCGCCCAGGCGCGGACGGTGTCCCGGACGGCGAGGTCCTCGGGCTCGAGCAGATCGTCGATGCCGAGCGGGTCGGACGGATCGAACGCAGGCAACTTCGCGGACACGAGCACCCTCCGGCGGCTCAAAACTAGCGACGCTAGTTCACGGATTCGAGGCGACGTTACGACGCCCCGCCCCGCACGTCCACCTGCCACCCGTCAGGGCACGATCTCCGCCCCCGCGCCACCCGCGCTTCGGCTCCGCGCCCCACCGTCCGCACCACCCGGCCGACGTGAACGTGCGGCCGGGTGGTGCGGGAGCCGCGGGAGCCGCGCTGTCCTTCGGGACCTCGCGGTCCCTCGCCCAGCCCCGGCATCCGGCCACGCCACGGTGAGCCGCACCCCGTGCGGCGGCTTCCGGAGTGGGCATCACGCCGAAACGCGCGAGCCCGCGACCTCCGCCGTCTTCCCGGCCTCAGCCGTCTTCCCGGCTTCCACGGCCTTCCCGGCCTTCGCCGTCCCCCCGGCGGGCGCGGCCGACGCGCCCGGCGCACCCTGCCCGGCCCGCCCGCCCTGGCCGGACTCGCGTGGTGCGGGCATGTGCAGCGGCGGCGCCTCGCAGTGCATCGCGCGGGGCAGCCGCAGTGCCATCGCCGCGCCGAGGAGCAGCAGGCCCGCGCTGACCAGGAGCGTGACGTGCAGGCCGTGCACGAAGCAGTCCCTCGCGGCGCTGCGCAGGGCCTCCCCGGCGGACCCTCCGAGGCGGCCGGCGACATGGTAGGCCTCGCCGAGCGAGTGCCCGGCCGCCTCGGTCGCGGACGCCGGGACGCCCGGCACGGAGGAGAGTCCGGGGGCGTACGCCGCGTTCATCACGCTGCCGAGCAGGGCGATGCCGATGCCCGCGCCGAGCTGGTAGGAGGTCTCGCCGATCGCGGCCGCGCCGCCCGCCTGCTCCGGCGGGGCCTCGCTCAGCATGGACTCGTACGCCCCGAACAGGGTCGTCTCCAGGCCGAAGCCGAGCAGCACGAACCCGGAGAGCATCAGCGCGGGATCGTCCTGCCCGCCCATCGCCGTGAGCAGCACGACCGCCGCGGCCGTCAGACAGAACCCGGCGCACACCATCCGGCGCGGCCCGAACCGGCGCAGCATCCGCGCCCCGGCCAGTCCCGCCGCCATCGCGGCCACCGTCAGCGGCAGCAGCCGCAGCCCCGTCTCCAGCGGCGAGAGCCCGAGGACCAGCTGGAGGTACTGGGCGGCGATCAGCTCCAGGCCGACCAGGGCGAGCATCGCGAGCACGATGCACCCGACGGAGACGCTGAACGTCGGCCGAGCGAACATCCGCAGGTCGACCAGCGGATGCCGGCGCCGCCGCTGCCTGCGCACGAACAGCACCAGCAGCACCGCGCCCACGAGCAGCGGGACCAGCGTGAGCGGGCCGAGCGCAGGTTCGCCGGCGCCCAGCCGCTTGACGCCGAGGACCACGCCGAACAGTCCGACGGCCGCCAGCAGCGCGCCGACCACGTCCCAGGGGCCGTCGCCCTCGCCCTTGGACTCGGGCAGCAGCAGACGGCCGACCGGCAGGCTGACCAGCATCAGCGGGATGTTGACGAGGAAGACCGCGCCCCACTGGAAGTGCTCCAGCAAAAAGCCGCCGAGCAGCGGCCCGACCGCGGCGCCGACCGCGGCCACCGCGCTCCAGACGCCGATCGCGAGCGCCCGTTCGCGCCGGTCGGGGAAGACCTGGCGCAGGATCGAGAGCGTCGCGGGCATGATCATCGCGCCGCCGACGCCGAGCAGCGCCCGCGCCGCGACGAGCACCTGCGCGGTGTCGGCGAAGGCCGCGAGGGCGGAGGCGACGCCGAAGAGGGCGTAGCCGAGGAGCAGGACCCGTCTGCGGCCCACGCGGTCGCCGAGGGTGCCGAAGAGGATCAGGAGCGAGGCGCAGACGAGCGGATAGACGTCGACGATCCAGAGCAGCTCTATCGCGCTGGGCCGGAGGTCCTCGGTGACGGCGGGCACCGCGACGTGCAGCACGGTCGCGTCGACGGCGACCAGCAGCAGGCTGACGCAGAGGACCACGAGGACGACCCAGCGGTTGGCACCGGCCCCGGCCGCCCGACGGCGCAGCCCGACGGCGGCCGTGGTCGTCCCGGACATGTACGTACCTCCCAGATGTTCTCGCGTTCGGCGGGCTCACGGGGGTGGGGACTCCCTCGTGACTCGGCCGGAGAGGAGCGGAGGTCTCCGGCCCGCGCAACGAATGGCGAGTGACACGTCAGCGTACGCGAGTTCGCACGGGGGTCGAGTGGCGGACCTCTCACACCTCCGGGCAACCCGTGTGGCGTACGCCACGCACCGCCGGTCGCCGTACGTCACGACCGGGGCCCGGTCCGGCGGTCCGCGCCCGGGCGCCGCCGATAATCGAGCCCGTGACCGATCTTGGAACGCGCAGCTCCCGCGTCCCGGCCCTGCGCCGGGCGGCCCCCGCCCTGCTCGGGTACGCGGCCGTCCGCGTGCTGGTGCTGCTGACGCTGGCGGGGTGGAGCGCCGCGCGGGACAAGAGCGCGTACACCCTGCTGACCGCCCGCTGGGACGCCCTCTGGTACGCCCGGATCGCCGAGCGGGGGTACGGCCACGAGGTGCGGCTGCCGAACGGCGACGTCCACTCCGACCTGGCCTTCTTCCCACTGCTGCCGTGGCTGGAGCGGGGGCTGCGCGCGGTGGCCGGGCTCTCGTACGCGGACGCCGGGTTCGTGGTCGCCGCATGCGGTTCGGTGGCGGCGGCGTGGGGGATCTTCGCGGTCGTCGACCTGGTGCACGGACGCCGGGCCGGGGTCTGTGCGGTGCTGCTGTGGGCGGTGCTGCCGGTGGGGATCGTGCAGTCGATGGCGTACAGCGAGTCGCTGTTCACCGCGCTGGCCGCGTGGGCGCTGTACGCGGTGCTCAGCGGGCGCTGGGTGACCGCGGGCGCGCTGGCCCTGTGCGCGGGGCTGACCCGGCCCGTGGGGCTCGCGGTGGGCGCGGCGGTGTGGGCGGCGGCCCTGGCGTCCCTCGTACGGGAGCGGCGCACTGCTCCATCCGGGCCTGCCCGGAGCGCGACGCCCGCTCCGGGCGCGCACCTGGGCGCGTACGCCCCCGTCCCCTCCCCCGACCACCCCGCCGGGGGCGCTCCGGTCTGGCCGCGCGCCCTGGGCATGCTGCTCGCGCCTCTGGGCGCCGCCGGGTACGTGCTGTGGGTCGGCCACCGCACCGGCCGGGGTCCGCTCGGCTACCTCGACGTCCAGGCGGGCTGGCGCAACGGCTTCGACGGCGGCCGTGCCTTCGCCCGCTTCGTCGGGGGTCTGCTCGCCTCCTTCCCCTCGACGCTCGCCGGGGCGGCGCTGATCGCCGGGGTGGGGCTGGTGCTCTGGCTGTACGCCCTGTGCGTACGCCGGCGCGAGCCGCTGCCGCTCCTGGTGTACGCGGGGGTCGTCACCGCGCTGGCGCTGGGCGCGTCCGGTTACTTCGGCTCCAAGCCCCGGCTGCTGCTCCCCGCCTTCCCGCTGCTGCTGCCGCCGGCGCTGGCCCTGGCCCGGCTGCGCACCGTGACGGCCGCGCTGGTCACGGGCGGGGCCGCGGTGGCCGCGGCGGTGTACGGGGCGTTCTGGCTGAACGGCTCCGGGCCGCCGTGAACCCTCGCTAAAGAGCGGGAAAACTGTGCGCAGGTAATGATCAAAGGAATTACCAGGAAGGGCCCCTACGGATTGCCGGAATCCATGGAAATAAACCCCTTGCTGAGAGCAATGCCACATCACATGGTCATTACAAACCCGGTGATTCGACCGGGAAGACAGCTCACTCGCTGTAACGTCGATTCCGTGCGTACCGAACCAAAGCCGACCCGGCTCGACCGGATCTTCGCCCGACTGGACCGCGAACCGCAGCGGCCGGTCCTCGACGTGCCGCGAATGACCCGGCACCGGGCGGTGCTCTTCGGCGCGACGCTCGCCTTCTACCTCACGATCGTGCTGGCCGTGGTCACCACCTCGTGGCTGGTCCGTTTCGACTGGCAGGCGATGCTCTTCCGGCCCTATCAGCAGTGGCCGGAGATCCATGCCTTCCTGGACTACTGGGTGGTCCTGGGGCAGCGCGGCCCGACGGCGGTGATGGTGGCGGCCTGGCTGGGCTGGCGCTGCTGGCGGCAGCACACGCTGCGGCCGCTGCTGGCGTTCGGCGCCGCGCTGCTGCTGCTGAACGTGACGGTGGGCGCCGTGAAATACGGCCTCGGCCGCTCCGGTCCGCACTACGCGACCGAGGTCGGCTCCAACGAGATGTGGCACTGGTTCCAGGCCGGCAGCGACATATTTCCCTCGGGTCACACCGCGAACGCCGTCGTGACCTGGGGCATCCTCGCCTATCTGGCGTCCACGCCGGGCACCCGCCGCTGGCTGTCGGCCCTGTCGGCGGTGCTCTCGCTCAGCGTCGGTCTCACCACCGTCTACCTGGGCACGCACTGGCTCAGCGATGTGCTGCTGGGCTGGGCCGCGGGTCTGCTGATCCTGCTGGCGCTGCCGTGGTTCGAGCCGCCGATCGCCCGCGCCGAGGCGTGGCTGCTGGAGCTGCGCGACCGTCATCTGCCCCGCCGGAGCCGTACGGCGCCGCGGCCCGTGCCCGTGCCCGTCGCGGACGAGTCGCCCTGCCCGCCGGCCCCGGCCGCGGTGTCGGAGGAGGAGCCCGCGGCGGTGGTACGGGAGACGATCCCGCAGACGGCCGCGCGCGCCGGCCGGGCGCCCGCCTATCTGGCCCCCGGCCCGCACACCACCCGCTCCGAGCGCACGCCGGTGACCCCGGTCGGCAGCCGCCGCCCGCCGCACCCCGAGCGCGTCGCCCGCGGTTCCGCCTCGACGGCGCGCCCGCTGACGGGCGGCTGACCGGTCGGCCCCTGGGGGCCGGTCAGCCCTTCCAGGCCCGGACGACCACTCCGTCGCGCACCTCGAAGTTCAGCCGTCCCACGCGGTACTCCATGGTGATGATCGCCCCCGGCGGCAGGGAACGCACCGCCGACCACCCGCGTTCGCGGGCGAGACGCTCGGCCGTGGCCGCGTCGAGGCCGGCGTAGGCGTCCGGGCTGTCGTTCGGTTCGGCGGGGGGTGTCGGAATCGATGCCATGCCGCCACGCTAGTCATGGATCCCCCTGCGGTCACGCTTCCGTCACAGGATCACGACAGGCGTTCGGCCGCAGGGGTTCACCCGGACGAGCGGTTTTCCGCCGCTCGCGCACTCCGTGGAAGACGAATTCCCGCGGGGTGCGACGCGCTCGGAATAGCCCGTGCGCAAAACACTCGAGAATCCCTCGAGAAACCCCCCTCAAGACGCCTTTCCCGGCCGGTTCCGGACGCCCCGCGGGACTACGCGCACGCAGGAAATACACGTTTCGGTCACAGAATCCCCGCACGGCGCGTGCCGGTCGAGCCCGGCGGGATGACCAGCAGCGCGCCGACCTCGATGCGGTCCGGGTCGGCGCCGATCGTCTTCCGGTTGGCGGTGTGGAGGCCCTGCCAGCCGCCCTTGACGCCGTACTTGCCGGCGATCGAGGAGAGCGTGTCCCCGGGCTTCACCGTGTGCATACGGCCCGAGAGCCCGTACCGCTTCGAGCAGACGGGCCAGGCGCCCCATCCCTGCCAGGCCAGAACCTCCTGGGCGACGGCGATCTGCTCGTCGCGGGTGGCGAGGTCGGCGCGCGGGGCGTACTTCAGGCCGCCGTACTCCTCCCAGGTCGGCTGCCAGAACTGGAGCCCGCCGTAGTAGCCGTTGCCGGTGTTGATGTGCCAGTTCCCGCCGCTCTCGCACTCGGCGATGCAGCCCCAGGGCCACTGGTCGTCGGCACAGGCCGGGGCGGAGACGGAGGACGGGGAGGGTGCGTGGGCGGAGGCGGGGGCGGAGGACGGGGCTGCCGCTTGGGCGGCGGGGGCGGTGAGCAGGGCCGCCGCGAGGGCGGCCACGATCGGCGTGCTGATCATCGGACCACGCTAGGCCGACGGGCCCGGTCCGCCCGCCGGGCCGCGCCGCTGCGGACGGCGCCCCACCCGGTCGGCGGACCGGGCGGGGCGCGGCGCCGGGTGTGCGCCGGGCGCAGGCTCAGAGGTCGAGCCGCTGCCCCGGCACGATCACGTCCGGGTCGGCCCCGATGACGGCCCGGTTGACGTCGTACAGGCGCTGCCACGTCGTCCCGTGGCGGGCGGCGATGACGCTGAGCGTGTCGCCCCGGCGGACGGTGTAGTCGCCGCGGGAGGCGCTGCGGTCGGTGTGGGCCGAGGGGCGGGCGGGGGCGTTCGACGGCGCCGCCGGGGCCGCCCCGGGCGCCGGGGAGCCGGACGGCGTGCCGGTCGCGGGGGCGTCGCCGTGGGCGCCGGCGCGGGCCGCGCAGGTGGGCCAGGCTCCCCAGCCCTGGACGCGCTGGACCTTGGTGGCGACGGCGATCTGCTGGTCCCTGGTCGCCAGGTCGGCCCTCGGCGCGTAGGCGGCCCCGCCGAACGCGCGCCAGGTGCCGGCGGAGAACTGGAGTCCGCCGTAGTAGCCGTTGCCGGTGTTGATGTGCCAGTTCCCGCCGCTCTCGCACTGGGCGATGCGGTCCCAGACCCCGCCGTCGGCCGCCGTCGCCTCGCCCGCCGCGGCGAGCAGGCCGAGCGGGGCCAGCAGCGCCGCCCCGGCGAGGGCGGCCCTGGTGCGCGTCGTCGCCCTGGCGAACCCGGCGCGCGCGGTGCCGCAACCCGTACTGTCCGACATCCACTTCCCTCTCCACGGACCCGGGCTCCCCCGGACGGGGCGCGGTTCCGCGCACGGACGCGGTCGTCGCGCTCCGCCCCGTCCACCGCGCCCCGCGGAGAACCGGCATTGGCGTCCGGTTCTCCGCGGTGGGCGGACGTACCCGAGCGGTGCTCGTTGCACACGGCGGAGGAATGTACGGAGATCACGGGGAGGTCACAACAACGCGCTTGTCATTCCAGGCCAGTTCGCCGTTACCCGAGGTATCGGCGATTTTCGGTCACCCACTTCATTCGCCGATTTCCGGATTTGTCGACCAACCGCCCCGCAAAACCATGACTCACATCACGCGTTCAACTACCTTGGCGCTACGACCTTTTGACGGTGAGTGACCGTTTCCGCACCGGGCATCACGCTCCGCGCCGGATGGTTCGATTCCGTTCGTCGTACAGCGTGACTCCCGCCACAGATCGGCCGTTGTCTTCTTCATGAGCCGGGGGCCCGCCCCGGCCACGGGCCGGGAGCCACCCGGCCCCCGCGCACCGCAGACCGAGGGAGCCACCCGTGCCGCGCATGCTCGACGTCAGCGACGAGGTACGCGCCGAGATCGGCGACGAAGAAGCCGACCGGCTGCTCGCCGGAGAGAACGCCCCGGGCAGTTACGACTGCACGTCCTGCCGCACCCCGGGCGACTCCGAGCGCGAGCACACCAGCACCGTGCTGTTCATCGGCGACGAGACCGCCGTGCTCGCCTTCGCCCACGCCACCTGTCTGCCCTCGCAGGTCGTCCAGGTCACCGAGGAGCAGCTCCAGGGCGCCGTACGGGCCATCGGCCGCGACACCCCCGCGCCGCAGCCGGAGCGGACCGCGCCCGAGCAGGCTGTGCTCGGGGTGACCAGCGGGCTGGTGCTGATCGCCGGGGAGCTGCACCCGGCCCTGGTCGTCGAGCCCACCGGCCCCATCGTGCGCCCCGGCTCCCTGGCCGCAGGAGACGACTTCCTGCCGCTGCTGATCGAGCAGGGCTTCATGCCGCTGACCGAGCTGTCCGCCGTGCCCCCGGTGCTGCACGGCTGGTCGGTGCTGCTGGCCATGGGCCGGCTGCACGCGGTGCTCCAGCCGAACGCCCTCGGCGGCCAGCCGGTCGCCTGGTGGCAGGCCCACCAACCGCTCCAGGTCACCGAGGGCTGGCGCTCGGCCGCCAACAAGCACCAGCAGGTGCTGATGTTCGCCGCACCCGCAGGCTCCATCGGCCGGCAGCCCCGCGAGGACCTGCTGCGAGACGCCCTGGACCGGGCGGCGGCCACCGGCAAGCTGGTGGCGGCCACGCTCCCGCTCGCGGGCACCTGAGCGCCCCGCCCCTTCCCCGAGGGCCCCGCCGGGCCGCATCCCTTCCCGACCGGGGTCGTTTGGACATACGTGCACGCATACGACGTTCCCCGCCGCCACGCCCTGCAGCCGGTCCCCTCCGCGCGAGCGGCTCAGGATCCCGGCGGCCCCTCGGCCACGCCGATCTACGACGCGCTCTACGACGAGTACGTCACATCCTTCCGCACGCTGCCGGGCGACCGCAGCGGGGAGGAGAAGCTGGGGTTCACCGCCTTCAGCGACATCCCGCACGGCTCGGGGACGTTCAGCAGTTCGTACGGCGCCTACAGCGTGGGCGCGCAGAGCACGCGGTACACCAGCGGCCACCAGCCGTACCACGCCCGGACGGACCACAGCCAGACACACCACTCCCAGCAGCCGCGGCAGTCCCGGGAATCCCCGCAGTCCCAGCCGGCCCCGCAGTCCGCGCAGTCGCCGTGGCAGCGCGTCGGCCGGATCGCGCAGCCGCAGCCCCACCACGTCCCGGCCGCGCTGCCGCCGAGTCCGCGCAGAGGGACGTGACCGGGGGTTGCGGAACATGGGAGAGGGCGGCCCCGCGGGGCCGCCCTCTCCCATGTCATACACCTGGCCGTGGCTCACGGCCGTCGCGCTACTTCTTCTTCGCGCCGCGCTTCTCGCGCACCCGCACCGAGATGTGGATCGGCGTCCCCTCGAAGCCGAACTCCTCGCGCAGCCGGCGCTCGACGAAGCGCCGGTAGCCCGCCTCGATGAACCCGGAGGCGAACAGCACGAACCGCGGCGGCTTGGTGCCGGCCTGGGTGCCGAACAGGATGCGCGGCTGCTTGCCGCCCCGCACCGGGTGCGGATGGGCGGAGATCAGCTCGCCCAGGAAGGCGTTCAGCCGGCCCGTCGGCACCCGGGTCTCCCAGCCGGCCAGCGCGGTCTCGATCGCCGGGACCAACTTCTCCATGTGCCGCCCGGTCGCCGCCGAGACGTTCACCCGGGGCGCCCACGCGACCTGGGCCATCTCGGTCTCGATCTCCCGCTCCAGGTAGTAGCGGCGCTCCTCGTCCAGGGTGTCCCACTTGTTGTAGGCGACGACGAGGGCGCGGCCGGCCTCGACGGCCATGGAGATGATCCGCTGGTCCTGCACGGAGATCGACTCGGAGGCGTCGATGAGGACGACGGCCACCTCGGCCTTCTCGACGGCGGCCGCGGTGCGCAGGGAGGCGTAGTAGTCGGCGCCCTGCTGGAGATGGACGCGCTTGCGGATGCCGGCGGTGTCCACGAACTTCCAGGTCTTGCCGCCGAGTTCGATCAGCTCGTCCACCGGGTCGCGGGTGGTGCCCGCGAGTTCGTTGACGACGACGCGCTCCTCGCCCGCCACCTTGTTCAGCAGCGACGACTTGCCGACGTTCGGGCGGCCGATCAGCGCCACCCGGCGCGGACCGCCGACGGCCGTGCCGAAGGACTGCTCGGGCGCCTCGGGCAGCGCCTCCAGGACGGCGTCCAGCATGTCGCCGGTGCCGCGGCCGTGCAGCGCGGAGACGGGGTGCGGCTCGCCGAGGCCGAGGGACCACAGATAGGACGCGTCGGCCTCACCGCTCGGGCCGTCGACCTTGTTGGCGCACAGCACCACCGGCTTGCCGGCCTTGCGCAGCAGCCGCACGACGGCCTCGTCGGTGTCGGTGGCGCCGACCTTGGCGTCCACGACGAAGACGACCGCGTCGGCCGCCTCGATCGCGAACTCGGCCTGCGCGGCCACCGAGGCGTCGATGCCGAAGACGTCCTGCTCCCAGCCGCCGGTGTCGACGACCTTGAAGCGGCGGCCCGCCCACTCGGCCTCGTAGGTGACCCGGTCGCGGGTGACGCCCGGCTTGTCCTCCACGACGGCCTCGCGGCGGCCGATGATGCGGTTGACCAGGGTCGACTTGCCCACGTTCGGGCGGCCGACGACGGCGAGCACCGGCAGCGGCCCGTGACCGGCCGCCTCGATGGCGCCCTCGACGTCCTCGACGTCGAAGCCCTCTTCCGCGGCGAGCTCCATGAACTCCGCGTACTCGGCGTCGCCAAGCGCTCCGTGGTCGTGCTCGCCGGGCGAGCCCTCGGAGTGGATGTGGTCGTTCATGAAGTCCGTACCTCGTTCATCGTGGTGATCGGTGGACCACGTGAAGTGATCCACTACTCAGTGTCGCCCAGCGCCCGGTCAGGCGCCTGGCGTTTTCCAGGTGGGCGGTGAGCTGCTTCTGGATGCGCTCGGTCGCCTCGTCCAGCGCCGAGCGGGCGCGCCGCCCGCTGCCGTCGCCCGCCTCGAACGGCTCGCCGAAGACGACGTCGATCCGGGAGCGCAGGGGCGGCAGCGCCTTGATCAACCGCCCGCCGGCGCCAGAACTTCCCAGCACGGCGACGGGCACGATCGGCGCCCCGCTGCGCACGGCGAAGTAGGCGAGTCCGCCGCGCAGCGCGGCGAAGTCGCCCTCGCCGCGGGTGCCCTCGGGGAAGATGCCGAGGACACCGCCGGCGTCCAGCACGGCGAGGGCCCGGGTGACCGCGGTGCGGTCGGTGCGCGACCGGTCCACCTTGACCTGGCCGAGCCGGGTCAGCAGGGGGTCGAGCGGCCCGACGAACGCCTCCTTCTTGACCAGGAAGTGCGTCGGCCGCGGTGACACGCCCATCACCATCGGGCCGTCGATGTTGTGCGCGTGGTTGACCGCGAGGATCACCGGTCCGGCCGCAGGGACGCGCCAGGCGCCCAGCACACGCGTCCGCCACAGGCCGTACATCAGCGGCACGCCCATGCGCCGCCCGGCCTCGGCGCCCCTCGCGGACGGAACCTCGGTCACTTCGCGGCCCGCTTCTCCTCGACGAGGGCGACGACGTGTTCGATGACCTCGTCCAGCGTCAGCTCGGTGGTGTCTACCTCGACGGCGTCGTCCGCCTTGGCGAGCGGGGAGGTCTTGCGGGAGGAGTCGGCGGCGTCCCGCTGGATCAGCGCCTCGCGGGTGGCGTTGACGTCGGCGCCCTTCAGCTCGCCGCTGCGGCGGGCGGCGCGGGCCTCCGGGGAGGCGGTGAGGAAGATCTTCAGGTCGGCGTCGGGCAGCACGGTGGTGCCGATGTCCCGGCCCTCCACGACGATGCCGCGCCCGGCGGACGCGGCGATCGAACGCTGCAGCTCGGTGATCCGGGTCCGCACCTCGGGCACCGCGCTGACGGCGCTGACCTTGGAGGTGACCTCCTGGGTGCGGATGGGGCCGGCCACGTCGGTGCCGTCGACGGTGATCGTCGGGTGGGCCGGGTCGGTGCCGGAGACGATCTCCGGCTTGCCGGCGACGGCGGCGATCGCCGAGGGGTCCTCGACGTCGATCCCGTTGTTCACCATCCACCAGGTGATGGCCCGGTACTGGGCGCCGGTGTCCAGGTAGCTCAGTCCGAGGCGTCCGGCGACGGCCTTGGACGTGCTGGACTTGCCCGTGCCGGAGGGGCCGTCGATGGCGACAATCACGGGCTGGGCGGCGCCGTTTTCCACGGGGGGACACCTTCCTGGTGCGAGGCGGTGGGTGTGCGGGGCGCGACTGTGCCCCGCACAAGGTTACCGGGCACGCGTCACTCGTCCGGCCGCACCCGGTGGCCGGCGCCCGGCCCTACTGCCGGATCGCCCATCCGCGCTCGCGCAGCGCCGCCGACAGCACGGGGGCCGACTTCGGCTCGACCATCAGCTGCACGAGGCCCGCCTGCTGCCCGGTGGCGTGCTCTATGCGCACGTCCTCGATGTTGACGCCCGCCTGTCCGGCGTCCGCGAAGATGCGGGCCAGCTGGCCCGGCTGGTCGTCGATGAGCACCGCCACGACCTCGTAGACCCGCGGGGCCGTGCCGTGCTTGCCGGGCACGCGGACCTGGCCGGCGTTGCCGCGCCGCAGCACGTTCTCCACGCCGGCGGCGCCCTCCCGGCGCTTGGCCTCGTCGGAGGACTGCAGGGCGCGCAGCGCCCGGACGGTCTCGTCCAGGTCGGCGGAGACGTCGGCGAGCAGGTCGGCGACCGGGCCGGGGTTGGCGGCGAGGATGTCGATCCACATCCGGGGGTCGGAGGCGGCGATCCGTGTCACGTCCCGGATGCCCTGCCCGCACAGCCGTACGGCGGCCTCGTCGGCGTGCTCCAGGCGCGCGGCGACCATGCTGGAGACCAGGTGGGGCATGTGCGAGACGAGGGCCACGGCACGGTCGTGGGCGTCGGCGTCCATGACGACCGGGACGGCACGGCAGTGCGAGACCAGTTCCAGGGCGAGGTTCAGCACCTCGGTGTCGGTGTCCCGGGTGGGGGTGAGCACCCAGGGGCGGCCCTCGAAGAGGTCGCCGGTGGCGGCGAGCGGCCCGGAGCGCTCCCGGCCGGACATGGGGTGGGAGCCGATGTACGCCGACAGGTCCAGGCCGAGGGCCTCCAGCTCGCGGCGCGGCCCGCCCTTGACGCTGGCGACGTCGAGGTAGCCGCGGGCGGCCCCGCGCCGCATGGCGTCCGCGAGGACCGGGGCGACGTGGGCGGGCGGGGCGGCGACGATCGCGAGGTCCACCGGACCGTCGGGCGCCTCGTCCGTGCCGGCGCCGAGCGCGGCGGCCGTACGGGCCTGTTCCGGGTCCCGGTCCGCGAGGTGGACGGTGACGCCGCGCTGGGCGAGGGCCAGGGCGGCGGAGGTGCCGATCAGGCCGGTGCCGAGGACGAGTGCGCTCCTCACCGGGCGACGTCCTCGCGCGGGGCGGCGGCGCCGGGGTGGACGTTCCTGTGGCCGGCCTCGTCGTGTGCGCGTTGGACGGCGCCCCGGACCGCTCGTACCGCCACGGTGCTGCTCCTCGCCTTGCTGGTGGTGCTCTGCTACGGCTCCTCGTGTCCGTCCAGCGTAGTCAGCCCGGGACCCGCCGGTGCGCCGCGCCCGCCCGCTGAGACGGAGGGCGCGCGGGCCCGGCGGGGGCGGTCAGGCGTCCCAGAGCGCCCCGAGGGTCACCAGGTCGCCGTGGTACTCCACGCGGTCCGCCCAGTCGGCCGGCCAGGCGTCGGAGCCGAGGTGCGCGCCGGCGAAGGCGCCGGTCAGGCAGGCGATGGAGTCGGAGTCGCCGGCGGTGCAGGCGGCCCGGCGCAGGGCGGTGAGGGGCTCGTCCACGAACAGCAGGAAGCACAGCAGCCCGGTCGCCAGGGCCTCCTCGGCGATCCAGCCCTCTCCGGTGACGAGGCACGGGTCGGTTTCGGGCGAGACCGTGCGCACCGCGTCCTGGAGCCGGCCGAGGATCGCCTGGCACTCGTCCCAGCCGCGGGCGATGAAGTGCCCGGGCGTGGGGTCGCCGGCCCGCTGCCACAGGTCGCCGAGCCAGCGCTCGTGGTACCGGGTGCGGTTGTCGTAGGCGTACGAGCGCAACAGCCCGACCAGTCCGGTGGGCTCCGCGCCCTCGGCGAGCAGGCGTACGGCGTGCGCGGTGAGGTCGGAGGCGGCGAGCGCGGTGGGGTGGCCGTGGGTGAGGGCCGCCTGCAACTGGGCGGCGCCGGCACGCTGCTCCTCGCTCAGGCCGGGGGCGAGTCCGAGCGGGGCGACGCGCATGTTGGCGCCGCAGCCCTTGGAGCCGGTCTGGCTGGCGGCCTGCCACGGCCGTCCCGGCTCCTTGAGCAGACCGCAGGCGACCATGCAGGTGCGGCCGGGTGCGCGGTTGTTGTCCGGCGACCGGTACCAGTCCACGAACTCCTCGCGCAGGGGCCGCTCCAGGCGCTTGGGTCCCAGCGGCCCCCGGTCCATGGCCGTGCGCAGGGCGCGTCCGAGGGCGAGGGTCATCTGGGTGTCGTCGCTGACGACCGCGGGGGTGGTCAGCGTCATCTCCCGCCAGGGGCCGCACTTGGCGAGGATCGAGGGCACGTCGTCGAACTCGGTGGGAAAGCCGAGCGCGTCCCCGAGGGCGAGGCCCAGCAGGGCGCCGGTGGCGGCGCGCTTGCGGACGGCGGTGGTGGTCATACGGGTAACCCCTCCCCTTAAAGTCACTCTGACGATAAGGGGAGGGGCGGGGAACGCACAAGCGGGTACGGCGACCCGCGAGCGGGTGCCGGCGACCTAGAGGTCGACCTCCTTCATCAGCATCCCGACCTCGGTGTTGGACAGCCGGCGCAGCCAGCCCGACTTCTGGTCGCCCAGCGTGATCGGGCCGAAGGCGGTGCGCACCAGCTTGTCGACCGGGAAGCCGGCCTCGGCCAGCATCCGGCGCACGATGTGCTTGCGGCCCTCGTGCAGGGTGACCTCGACCAGGTAGTTCTTGCCGGTCTGCTCCACGACCCGGAAGTGGTCCGCGCGCGCGTAGCCGTCCTCGAGCTGGATGCCGTCCTTGAGGCGCTTGCCGAGGTCGCGCGGGATCGGGCCCACGATGTGCGCGAGGTAGGTCTTCTTCACGCCGTACTTGGGGTGGGTCAGCCGGTGGGCCAGCTCACCGTGGTTGGTGAGCAGGATGACGCCCTCGGTCTCGGTGTCCAGCCGGCCGACGTGGAACAGCCGCGTCTCGCGGTTGGTCACGTAGTCGCCGAGGCACTGGCGGCCCTCCGGGTCCTCCATGGTGGAGACGACGCCGGCGGGCTTGTTCAGCGCGAAGAACTGGTACGACTGCGTGGCGACCGTCAGGCCGTCGACCTTGACCTCGTCCTTCTCCGGATCGACCCGCTTGCCCTGCTCCAGCACGATCTCGCCGTTGACCTCGACGCGGGCCTGGTCGATCAGCTCCTCGCAGGCGCGCCGCGAGCCGTAGCCGGCGCGGGCGAGGACCTTCTGCAGCCGCTCGCCCTCCTGCTCGGCGCCCGGGAAGGTCTTCGGGAGCTTCACGTCCTTCTTGTCGGCGTAGCGCTCGCGGTTGCGCTCCTCGATCCGCGTCTCGTACTCGCGCGAGCGCGCCGGGGCGGTGCGTCCGCGCCCGCCCTGGCCGCCGCCGGCGCCCTGGCCGGGCTTCTTGGCGCCGCCGCGGGCCGCGCCGCCCCGGCCGGCCTTGGGGCCGTCCTTGGTGGCCCCGGGGCCCACGTCGTAGCGGCGCTCCTCGGGGCGGGGCTTGCGGGGGCGGCCCTGCCCCTGCTTCTGGTCCCTGTCGTTGCCGGCGCCGCGGTAGTTACCGCGCCCGCCGCTGTTTCCGCTGCCGCTGCTTCGCATCAAAGTTCCGTCGTCGTCGTGTCAGGCATGTTCGTCGTGGGTCCGTCGTCCGCGTCCGGGGCGTCCGGATCGAACGACGGTACGCCTTCCTGTGTCTCGGCCTCGATCGCCTCCGCCTCCGGGAGGAAGGGCGCGAGCTCGGGGAGCTCGTCCAGGCCGCGCAGGCCCATCCGCTCCAGGAAGTAGTTCGTCGTCGTGTACAGGATCGCACCTGTTTCGGGTTCCGTGCCCGCCTCCTGGACGAGACCGCGCTGAAGGAGGGTGCGCATGACACCGTCGCAGTTCACTCCGCGCACGGCGGAGACGCGGCTGCGGCTGACCGGCTGGCGGTAGGCGACCACGGCGAGGGTCTCCAGCGCGGCCTGGGTGAGGCGGGCGTGCTGGCCGTCCAGGACGAAGCCCTCGACGGCGGCGGCGTACTCGGGGCGGGTGTAGAAGCGCCAGCCGCCGGCGACGAGCCGCAGCTCGAAGCCGCGCCGCTGGGCGGTGTACTCGTCGGCGAGCGCGCGCAGCGCGTCCGCGATCTGCCGGCGGGGCCGCCGCAGCACCTTCGCCAGGTGCTCCTCGGTGGCGGGTTCGTCCACGACCATCAGCACGGCCTCGAGGGCGGGCCTGAGTTCCAGTGCGGCGACGCCGTCGCTGTCCTCGCTCACGGTTTCCTCTCCTCCTTGGGCTCCTCGGGCGGCCGGTCGAACTCGTCGGTGACCGTGGGCGCCCGGTCGCCGTCCCCGCCGGTCCACCGCACCAGCAGCTCGCCGAGGGCGGTTTCCTGCTCCAGGGCGACGGCCTTCTCCCGGTACAGCTCCAGCAGCGCCAGGAACCTGGCCACGACCGTCAGCGTGTCGCCGGTGTCCGCCACCAGGGTCCGGAAGCTGGCCTCGCCGAGTTCGCGCAGCCGCGCGACGACGATTCCGGCCTGCTCCTGCACGCTGACCAGCGGGGCGTGGATGTGCTCGACGTACACCTGCGGCTTGGGCCTGGGCTGCATCGCCTTCACCGCGAGCCGGGCGAACCCCTCGGCGCCGATGCTGATGACGACGTCGGGCAGCAGGTCGGCGTGGTGCGGTTCGAGCCCGACGGTGCGCGGGTAGCGGCGGGCCTCGTCGTCGAGCCGCCCGCTGAGGATCTCGGCGATCTGTTTGTACGCCCGGTACTGCAGCAGTCGCGCGAACAGCAGGTCGCGGGCCTCCAGCAGCGCCAGGTCGGCCTCGTCCTCCACCTCGGCGGCCGGCAGCAGCCGGGCGGCCTTCAGGTCGAGCAGCGTGGCGGCGACGACGAGGAACTCGGTCGTCCGGTCCAGGTCCCAGTCGGGCCCCATGGCCCTGATGTAGGCCATGAACTCGTCGGTCACCTTGGACAGCGCGACCTCGGTGACGTCGAGCTTGTGCCGGGAGATCAGCTGCAGCAGCAGGTCGAACGGCCCTTCGAAGTTGGCCAGCCGGACCTTGAAGACCCCGTCGTCCCCACCCGCCGGCTCGCCCGTCCCCTCCGGCACGGGCCCCGCCCCGCCGGCCGGCACATCCCGCGGGCCGTCCGCCCCTGCCCCGGACCGACGCCCGGTGCGGGCGGACGTCGCACTCCCGGCGGCCTCGGCAGCCTCCCGGGCCTCCGCAGCGGGCTCCGCCGCCGTCCGGGGGCCCGCGGCCGCCTCCGCCGCCCCAGGAGCGTGCACGACCGCGCCCGGTCTCCCGGGGAGGTTCCCGGCCGCCGGACCCGCACCTCGCGCGTCCTCGGACACGACGTCCCCGGCCTCCCGGCCGGATGCCGGCACCGCCCGGACACTCGCGGCCCCCGGCACGGCAGAACTCGGCGCGACCGCGCCGGGCGGACCCGGCCGACTCCCTGCGCCTGCGCGCGCCGCGTCGTCCGACGGGGCTGCCGGGGCCGGACCCGCCGACGGCGCCGGCGGATCGGGGACGGCCGCCCGGCCGGGTTCCCGCGCGGCACGTGAGCCCGCCGGTCCCGGTGGGCCGGTCCGCTGCTCCGCCTCGGCCGGCGCCTCACCTTCCGCCGGACGCACCGCCGAAGCCGGACCCGCCGCCTCGGGCGGGAGGGCCCCGGCATCCGTGCCCGGCCGAGGGTTGCCCTGCGCACCTGCGACACCTGCGACGGCTTCCGTCGTCTCCCGCGCGGGCGCGCCCGGCGGGCGCGTGCCGTCCGCGTCCGCGACGGCCTCCGCCTCTCGCGCGGACCCGGCGGCGGCCTCCGGCTCCGCGGACGGCTCGGCGGGCGTCCGCGGTGCGGGAGCGGCCGTCCCCGGGCCCCGGCCCAGCGGGCGGCGCCGGGCGGGCCGGGGGCCGCGGGCGGGATCGTCGTTCGAGGTCATGGCCCTCGCAGGCTACCGCTCCCGCCCGCGCGGCCGTCGTACGAGCATCCCGTCGCCCTGCCGCCCACGGCCTACGCTCGGAGCGGCGGACGGAATCATTCCGCACCGCCGGAAGCGGTCACCGCGAGCGCGGTCGCCGGAAGCGGCCGGCGGGAGCGCTCAGCGGCCGCGCAGGCGGCGTACCAGGATGCTGGCCTCGCCGCGGGTCTCCAGGTCGGCGAGGACCACCGCGACGGCCTCGCGGACGATGCGGCCGCGGTCGACCGCCAGGCCGTGCTCGCCGCGCAGCACCAGACGGGCGTGCTCCAGGTCCATCAGTTCCTCGGCGGACACGTACACCGTGATCTTCTCGTCGTGCCGCTCCCGCCCGCTGGGCCGCCGGGCGGCGGCCCGCCCGCGCTTGCGGGGCGCGGCGGCGCCGTCCTGCGCCGCCTGGCGCCGCCGTCCGCGGGACTCCGCGTCGATCGGCTCGGCGTCGGCCGCGACGTGCTCGGCGCCCTCCCCGTCGCCGCCCTGCGCGGGAACGGACTGCGGGGCGTCCTCCGCCGTCCCGGCGGCCACCGCGTCGCCCTCCCCCGCGGGGGGCGGCACCCGGGCGTCGCCGCCCGTCTGGCGCCGGGGAGTGGATGCCTGGAGCGCCATTCCCCCTGTCGTGCGGAACAGTTCGTCGGCCCCGGGCAGACTCACTCGGCGTGACACCGGGCGAGCACCTCCCTGGCGAGCTGACGGTAGGCGGCGGCGCCGACGGAGTTGGAGGCGTACGTGGTGATCGGCTCGCCGGCGACCGTGGTCTCCGGGAAGCGGACCGTGCGCCCGATGACCGTGTGGTAGACGTGGTCGTCGAACGCCTCGACGACACGCGCGAGCACCTCTCGGCTGTGCACGGTGCGCGAGTCGTACATCGTGGCGAGGATGCCGTCCAGCTCCAGGTCGGGGTTGAGCCGCTCCTGGACCTTCTCGATGGTCTCCGTCAGCAGGGCGACGCCGCGCAGCGCGAAGAACTCGCACTCCAGCGGCACGATCACCTTGTGCGCGGCCGTCAGCGCGTTCACCGTGAGCAGGCCGAGCGAGGGCTGGCAGTCGATCACGATGTAGTCGTAGTCCGGCAGCAGCGGCTTCAGCGCGCGCTGGAGCGTCGACTCCCGGGCGACCTCGGAGACCAGCTGGACCTCGGCCGCCGACAGGTCGATGTTGCTGGGCAGCAGGTCCATGTTCGGGACCGCCGTCTTCAGCAGCACCTCGTCGGCCGCCATGCCCCGCTCCATGAGCAGGTTGTAGACGGTGAGGTCGAGCTCCATCGGGTTGACGCCGAGTCCGACCGACAGCGCGCCCTGCGGGTCGAAGTCGACGAGCAGCACCCGGCGCCCGTACTCCGCGAGAGCGGCGCCCAGGTTGATGGTCGACGTGGTCTTGCCGACGCCGCCCTTCTGGTTGCACATCGCGATGATCGTCGCGGGTCCGTGGTCGGTCAGCGGGCCCGGGATCGGGAAGTACGGCAGCGGGCGCCCGGTCGGGCCGATGCGCTCACGGCGCTGGCGGGCCGCGTCGGGCGCGAGCGTGGCCGCGTACTCGGGATCGGGCTCGTACTCGGCGTCGGGGTCGTAGAAGTGCCCCTCGGGCAGTTCGTCGTAGTCGGCGAAATGGTTGTGGGGCGCGCCACTTCCGTCGCCGGCCATGGCGTTCACGTGATGGCCATCCATGCTCTGGTGTGCTGGGTGAGTCACGCGGGAGGTCTGGTGACTCTGGTGGGCTGCGAAGGTGCGCACCGCGACGGAGCCGACAGCCTCGAACCCCGCGGGAACCTCGCCCCGCGCAGGGCTTCCTGGTTGACCACCCCCGGGAGAAAATGTCGACTCATTCACAAGTCGTCTTACCTCCTTGGTGACCAGGAAACTTCTAGACAGGTCAGCGTGGCACCATGCCGACGGTTTGCGACTCTATGGCGTGTCGGCGGTTCGCAGCAACACAATCCGCCGGACCCGGCCGGATGTGTCGGCGATGAAAGGCGCCTGTGTCAAGGGCGTACGAGCGTCGCACGGCAGGTTTCACCGGTGTGCGAATCGGTTCAAGGGTTACGTTCGAGGCGAGTTGACCGAGTGGTGCAAAGTGACCATACACACACCTGGCCGGACCTTGTCGGGCAAGGTCCGGCCGGGTTTGCGCGGTTGACGAGCCGTGTTGACGTATCGCCTTTACGAAAAGGTGACTTAGCCGTTCGCCGTCAGCGGAGCAGCGAGTCCAGCTCGACGTGCTCCAGGCCGTGCGCCTCGGCGACCTCCTTGTAAACGACCTTGCCGTCATGGGTGTTGAGGCCCTTGGCGAGCGCGGGGTCGCGGCGCAGCGCCTCGACCCAGCCGCGGTTCGCCAGTTCCACGATGTAGGGCAGCGTGGCGTTGGTGAGGGCGTTGGTGGAGGTGTTCGGCACCGCGCCCGGCATGTTGGCGACGCAGTAGAAGACCGATCCATGCACCGGGAAGGTCGGCTCGGCGTGGGTGGTGGGGTGCGAGTCCTCGAAGCAGCCGCCCTGGTCGATCGCGATGTCGACAAGGACACTTCCCGGCTTCATCCGGGCCACCAGCTCGTTGCCGACCAGCTTCGGGGCCTTGGCGCCGGGGATGAGCACCGCGCCGATGACGAGGTCGGCGTCGAGGACGGCCTTCTCCAGTTCGAAGGAGTTGGACATCACGGCCTTGACCCGGGTGCCGAAGATCTTGTCGGCCTCGCGCAGCTTGTTGATGTCGCGGTCCAGCAGGGTCACGTCGAAGCCCATGCCCACGGCGATCTGGGTGGCGTTCCAGCCGGAGACGCCGCCGCCGATGACCACGGCCTTGGCCGGGGTGACGCCGGGGACGCCGCCGGGGAGCACGCCGCGGCCGCCGTTGGCGCGCATCAGGTGGTAGGCGCCGACCTGCGGGGCGAGCCGGCCCGCGACCTCGGACATCGGGGCGAGCAGCGGCAGCGCGCGGCTCGGCAGCTCGACCGTCTCGTAGGCGATCGCGGTGGTGCCGGACTCCAGCAGGGCGTCCGTGCACTCCTTGGACGCGGCCAGGTGCAGGTAGGTGAAGAGGGTCTGGTCCTTGCGGAGGCGGTGGTACTCCTCGGCGATGGGCTCCTTGACCTTCAGCAGCAGGTCGGCGGAGGCCCACACCTCGTCCGCGGTGTCCAGGATCCGCGCTCCGGCGGCGGTGTACTCGTCGTCCGTGATCGACGAGCCGACGCCGGCGCCGCGCTCGATGACGACCTGGTGGCCGTGGCGCACCAGCTCGTGCACGCCGGCGGGGGTGATGGCCACCCGGAACTCGTTGTTCTTGACCTCGCGGGGGATGCCGACCTTCACGTCGATCACGGTCCTTGGCTCAGAGGGTGTAGTACGCGACAAACCCGGAAGGCTCGGGGCACACCGGGAGACACCGCAGGAGAACGTGCGGCAGAGCCAGTCTAATGAAGGTGTTCCCGCTGTCTAGCCTTTCATTGCATCAATCTTCTGCGGATGTACTGCGGATTTCGTAGGCGTTAGCGGCTTGTTCCATGGCTGGATCCGGCGCATCGCCCTCCGGGAGCTCCTCTCCCAGCATGCGCCGGGCGGTGCTGCGGTGCAGCGCGGCGGCCGTCGGGTCGCCGAGGCGTTCCAGGGTGTCGGCGAGCCGGAGGTGCAGCGCGGCCTGCAGCCGGGCGTCCTCGGCGCGGCGTGCCCACTCCACGGCCTCCTGGCAGGTGCGCAGGCTCTCCCCGGGCCGGCCGGCGTACTCCTGGACCCGGGCCAGTTCGCTCAACGCCCGCGCGTGAGCGGCCACATCACCCAGCCTGCGGTGACCGGCGACGGCGGCCCGCCAGTGGCGCTGGGCCTCGCCGTAACGGCCCGCGTAGGTGTGCGCGGTGGCGATCCTGCCGTACAGCCGGGCGGCCTCGGCACGCTCGTCGCGGGCGAGGCGCTCGGCGAGGGCGCGGCCGAACCAGTCGGCGGCCCGGTCGTAGTCGCCGCGCTCCAGGTGGGCGCCGCCTACGGATTCCATCGCGCGGCCGGTGGCGTACGGGTCGTTCGCCTCGCGTCCGGCGTCCAGCGCGGCCCGGTAGCGGACCAGGGCGGCGGCGGTGCGGCCGGTGCGGTGGTCGAGGTCGCCGAGGTTCAGCAGGGCCGCGGCCTTCTCGCGGGGCAGGCCCCGGCGCTCGGCGACGTCCAGGACGAGGCCGTGGATGCCGTAGAGGTCGGGCGCGGCGGCCTCGGTGCCGACGTGCGCGACCATCGCCCGCACCAGCTGGGACATCAGCCGCCGGGCGAGGGTGTCCAGCTCGCCGTCGGCGACCGCGAGGCGGGCCGCGGCGAGCAGCGCGGGCCGGCGGATGCGCAGCCAGTCGGCGGCGGCCCGCACGGTGGGGAAGCGCAGCGAGCGGGGCGTGCCGAGGAGCTTCTCGCGGGCCTGAGGGCTGTCGGTCTCGGTGATCGCCCGGCAGGACTGGAGCAGCCGTACGTACCGCTCCAGCATCCGCGCGCGGGCCAGCTGGAGCTCGGCCGGACGGTCGTGGGTCTCGGTGAGGGCGCGCAGCAGGGGGTGCAGACAGCCGGGCACCTCGTACTCGGGCAGCGGCGAGTCGGCCGTCCGCAGCAGGCCGAGGGCGGTGAAGTCGTCCAGGGTGGCGCGGGCGCCGTCCACGGAGCAGCCGGCGAGCGCGGAGGCGGTGTGCGGGTCGACCAGGCCGGCGGGGGCGAGGGAGAGCAGGCGCAGTATCCGGGCGGCAGGGCTCGGCAGGGAGGCGTGAACCAGCCGGAACACGCGGTCGAGCGGGGTTCCCTCGTCGCCCTCGGCGCGCAGCTGCTTGGCGAGGTCGGAGACGGCCGCCTTGGGCCGGGCGGCGAGCCAGCCGCCGGCCAGGAGCAGCGCGGCGGGATGGGCCTGGCACTCCTCCACCAGGCCCTCGGCGGCGCGGGGGTCGACGGTGATGCGGACCGAGCCGGTGTGCCGGGACAGCAGGTCGACGGCGGTCTTGGTGTCGAGACCGCCGAGGGCGCAGGGCCGGACGTCCGGAATGCCGGTCAGCGGGCCGTGGGAGACGGCGACGACGAGGCAGTCGGGGGCCTCGGGCAGGAGCGCGTCGACCTGTTCGGCGTCGGCGGCGTCGTCGAGCAGGAGCAGCGACCGGCGGCCGGCCAGGGCCGCGCGCAGCGACGCCGTGAGGTCGTCCTCGGCGGCGCCGGGCGGGGTGGGCAGGCCGAGGGCGGTCAGCAGGTCGCGGGCGGTGCGCTCGGTGGGGACGGGGGTGCCGTCGGGGTCGCGGAGCCGGGCGCGCAGGACACCGTCGGGGTAGCGGTCGGCGACCCGCGCGGCGAGTTCCTCGGCGAGGGCGGTGCGGCCGGATCCGGGCTTCCCCGCGATCAGCAGCACGCGCGCGCGGGGCGCCTTCTTCCCGGACAGCGTGTCGAGTCCGGCGCGCTCGATGTCGGCGCGCAGTTCCTTCAACTCCCGCGTACGGCCCAGGAATCCGGTCCGCGCCGACGTGTCCTGCGACAACTGGACGCCGTCCGTGTCCACCGCCTGATCCGTCACGGGCCACACTCCCGTCCACCGCACGTGCACAGCCCGCCGGGACTCCGGTTCGGGCGTTTCCAGAGCCTAGTTCAGCCCTTGCGGCGTTCCGGGCGGAGCAGGGCGGACACGTCCCCCGATCGGATCAGCAGATCGTCACACCACAGCCTTGTCCCGGAAGCCGGCCCCGGCCCCGGGGCGCGATTCCGGAGGGGAGGCGCGACCGAGCCGGTGCCGGACAGGCCGGAAACCGGGTGGACGCCCGGTTCGAGGCAGCACGGACTCGGGGCCAGGCTCGCGCGGGAGCCGTCGTCGGACGCGCACCGGACCCGCCGATTCGCGGATGCGCAGCGACCTCCACGGCCCAGAGGATCCCGGGTCCGCGACCGCGCACGGACCCGTACCGCCCCGCGGCCCCCAGCTCCCAGCCCCACCCGCGGAGCGGACGGACGGACGGACTCAGGCGTCGAACGGCCGCGCCGGCCACGGCGCCTCCGCCGGGCGCAGGGCGTCCAGGTCCCCGCCGGCGCGCGCGGCGGCCAGGGACAGCACGCCGACCACCAGGCAGTTGTTGTGCAGCTCACCGGCCAGCACGCCCCGCACGAGGTCCTCCAGCGGGACGCGACGGATCTCCATGTCGGCCTCTTCGTGCTCGACCTGGAACCGCTCCCCCTCCGCCTCCGCCAGATCACGGGCGAGGAAGATCCGCACGGCCTCGTCGCAGCCGCCCGGCGTGGTGTACACGTCCGTCAGCACCCGCCAGTCCTCGGCCTTGACGTGCGCCTCCTCGTACAGCTCGCGCTGGGCAGCGTGCAGCGGGTTCTCACCGGGAACGTCCAGGAGGCCGGCCGGGATCTCCCACAGCTTGTGCCGCACCGGGTGCCGGTACTGGCGCAGGACCAGGACCCGGTCCTCGTCGTCCAGGGCGAGGACGGCCACCGATCCCGGGTGGACCTGGTAGTCGCGGCGGGCCACCGTCCCGTCGGGCATGACCACGTCGTCCGTGCGGACGGAGGTCTTGTTGCCCACGAAGGGGGTGTCCGTCGCCCGGATCTCCCACTCCTCGGGGGTGTCCTTGATCGTCATGCCCTGTCCTTCCCCATGTGCACCCAACACGTACGAACACAGCGAGCCGGGGTGCGCACCCGTCGAGGGCGGGCACCCCGGCCACCGTACAACCGCCCTGCTACTTGGCGTTCTTCCGCTCGACCGCGGCCTTCACCAGCCCGGCGAACAGCGGGTGCGGCCGGGTCGGCCGCGAGCGCAGCTCGGGGTGGGCCTGCGTGGCGACCAGGTAGGGGTGGACGTCGCGCGGGTACTCCACGTACTCGACGAGCTTGCCGTCGGGAGAGGTGCCCGAGAAGACGATGCCGGCCTTCTTCTCCAGCTCCGCGCGGTAGGCGTTGTTCACCTCGTAGCGGTGCCGGTGCCGCTCCTCCACGTACTCCTTGCCGTCGTAGACCTCGCGCACGATGGACCCCTCGGCCAGCTTGGCCGGGTACATGCCCAGGCGCATGGTGCCGCCCATGTCGCCCTCGCCGGCGACGATGTCGAGCTGCTCGGCCATGGTCGAGACGACCGGGTGGGAGGTGGCCGCGTCGAACTCGGTGGAGTTGGCATCGGTGATCCCGGCCAGGTTGCGCGCGGCCTCGATGACGATGCACTGCAGGCCCAGGCAGAGCCCGAGCAGCGGGATGCGGTTCTCGCGGGCGTACTGGATCGCGCCGACCTTGCCGGACACCCCCCGGTCGCCGAAGCCGCCGGGGATGCAGACGGCGTCCACGTCGGACAGTTGCTGGGCGGCGCCGGCGGGCGTGCGGCAGTCGTCGGAGGTGACCCACTTGATCTTGACGCGGGTCTTGTTGGCGAAGCCGCCGGCGCGCAGCGCCTCGGTCACCGACAGATAGGCGTCGGGCAGGTCGATGTACTTGCCGACCAGGGCCAGGGTGATCTCGTGGTCGGGGTTGTGGACGCGGTCGAGCAGGTCGTCCCAGGTCGTCCAGTCCACGTCGCGGAACGGCAGGTCCAGCTTGCGGACCGCGTAGGCGTCCAGGCCCTCGGAGTGGACGGTCTTCGGGATGTCGTAGATGGACGGCGCGTCCGGGCAGGCCACCACGGCGGCCTCGTCCACGTCGCACATCAGCGAGATCTTGCGCTTGATCGCCGTCGGCACCTCGCGGTCGCAGCGCAGCACGATCGCGTCCGGCTGGATGCCGATGTTGCGCAGCGCGGCGACGCTGTGCTGGGTCGGCTTGGTCTTCAGCTCGCCCGAGGGGCCGATGTAGGGCAGCAGGGAGATGTGGACCACGAAGACGTTGTCCCGGCCGACCTCGTGGCGGACCTGGCGGACGGTCTCCAGGAACGGCAGCGACTCGATGTCGCCGACCGTGCCGCCGACCTCGGTGATCACGACGTCCACCTCGTCGGTGGCCATGCGCCGGATGCGGTTCTTGATCTCGTTGGTGATGTGCGGGATGACCTGGACGGTGTCGCCCAGGTACTCGCCGCGCCGCTCCTTGGCGATCACCGTGGAGTAGATCTGACCGGTGGTGACGTTGGCGGAGCCGTCGAGGTCGCGGTCGAGGAAGCGCTCGTAGTGGCCGATGTCCAGGTCGGTCTCGGCGCCGTCGTTGGTGACGAACACCTCGCCGTGCTGGAAGGGGTTCATCGTGCCCGGGTCCACGTTGATGTACGGGTCGAGCTTCTGCATCACGACACGAAGGCCCCGCGCCTTGAGCAGCATGCCCAGGCTGGAGGCGGTCAGCCCCTTGCCGAGCGAGGAGGCGACACCCCCGGTGACGAAGATGTGCTTGGTCGTCGTGGCGGTGCTGTTTCGGAAAGCAGCGGGCGGCATGGCCAAGAGGAGGCTCCCGTGGTCGGTCTGGGGGTGCGGTGCCGGGGTTTCTCGCCCACCGGTCCACGGGCTACCAGGGTATCAGCGACCGGGCCGGACGGCGTCCGGGCACGGTGCGTACGCGCTCCGACACGGAGGTGTAATACCCATGCGTTATCCGCGGAGCGGGCCGCGGATCATCAGCGTGCGTCGTATCCTGCTCGGACACTCGCTGCCGAGCACGCCGGAGAAACGGCACCACCCCCGCCCGTAGGCACCGGAACAACGAGAGCTCGTCAGTTCGTTGAGCGACAATGGTCGTTTGCCCCCGGGGCATCACGACGGTTGTGCCCCACCGCTCGACGACGCACTACAAAACCCCTTGACCGCACTAGCGACAGCCCCCCATGGGGCTTACGTGGCCGTTCGACTGGAGTTGCACGTGGCCGGGCGCATCGAAGACTACGCACTCATCGGAGACATGCAGACCGCCGCACTGGTCTGCCGGGACGGCACAGTCGACTGGCTGTGCCTGCCCCGCTTCGACTCGCATGCCGTCTTCGCCGGCCTGCTGGGCACCGAGGAGCACGGATTCTGGCGGATCGGCCCGGCGCACGCCGCCGACGCCGAGCCCCCGACGGCGACCCGGCGCCGCTACCGCGGCGACTCGCTGATCCTGGAATCCGAGTGGGACACCCCGCGCGGCACGGTCCGCGTGACCGATTTCATGCCCCCGCGCGACGGCGCGCCGCAGGTGATCCGGATCGTGGAGGGCGTCTCCGGCCGGGTCCCGATGCGCTCCGCGCTGCGGATGCGGTTCTCCTACGGCCGGATCGTGCCGTGGGTGCACAAGCACGACGGGCGCACGGTCGCCGTCGCGGGGCCGGACTCGGTGTGGTTCGACACCCCCGTGGACACCTACGGCAAGGCGCTCACCACGTACTCCGACTTCACCGTCGGCCCCGGCGACCGGATCGCGTTCACGATCTCCTGGCAGGCCTCGCACAAGGAGCCGCCGCCCCTGCCGGAGCCGGAGCAGTCGCTGGAGGCGACGGAGGACTTCTGGCGCGAGTGGGTCGAGCACTGTACGTACCACGGCCCCTACCGCGAGGCGGTGGTCCGCTCCCTGATCACCCTGAAGGCGCTCACGTACGCCCCCACCGGCGGCATCGTCGCCGCCCCGACCACCTCCCTGCCGGAGGAGATCGGCGGCGTGCGCAACTGGGACTACCGCTACACCTGGCTGCGGGACGCCGCGATCACCCTGTCCTCGCTGCTGCGCACCGGCTACCGCGAGGAGGCCCGCGCCTGGCGCGAGTGGCTGCTGCGCGCGGTCGCGGGCGACCCGGAGAACCTGCAGATCATGTACGGCATCGCGGGCGAGCGCGAGCTGGGCGAGGCCGAGCTGGACTGGCTGCCCGGCTACGAGAACTCCGCCCCGGTCCGCGTCGGCAACGGCGCCGCGCACCAGCTCCAGCTGGACGTGTACGGCGAGGTCACCGAGGCCCTGCACCTGGCCCACATGACCGGCCTGGCCCGCAGCGACTACGCCTCGCTGCTCCAGCTGAAGCTGATCCGCTACCTGGAGGACCACTGGCAGGATCCGGACGAGGGCATCTGGGAGGTGCGCGGCCCGCGCCGCCACTTCGTGCACTCCAAGGTCATGGCCTGGGTCGCCGTCGACCGCACGATCAAGCTGCTGGAGTCCGGCGACGCCGACGGCCCGCTGGAGCGCTGGCGCGAGCTGCGCGACGACATCCACCGGGACGTGTGCGAGAAGGGCTACGACAAGGAGCGCAACACCTTCACCCAGTCCTACGGCTCCAAGGAGCTGGACGCCTCGCTGCTGCTGATCCCGCAGATGGGCTTCCTGCCGCCGGACGACAAGCGGGTGATCGGCACCATCGAGGCGATCCAGCGCGAACTGTCCACGCCGGACGGCTTCATCCTGCGCTACCCCACCTCCGGCGAGGACGAGGGCGTCGACGGCCTGCCCGGCGACGAGGGCGCCTTCCTGGCCTGCTCGTTCTGGATGGCGGACGACCTGGCGATGATCGGCCGGGTGGACGAGGCCCGCAAGCTGTTCGAGAAGCTGCTCTCCCTGCGCAACGACCTCGGACTGCTCGCCGAGGAGTGGGACCCGCGGCTCAAGCGCCAGGTGGGCAACTTCCCGCAGGCCTTCAGCCACGTCCCGCTGATCGACACCGCGCTGCGGCTGACGGCGTCGGGGGCGTACGGCGGCTGAGCCGGCGCCCGCCCCCGGAGATGCCCGTCGAACGGGCGTCCGGGTAGCGTCCGCTGCATGAACAGCCGCACCGACCATCCCTTCGACGGCCCGGGCGCCGGCATCACCGTGCAGCGGGCGCTGGAGCTGCCCGGGCTTCGCAGCGGCCTGCCGGAGGTGCTCGCGGGCGCCGACCGGCTGCGGCGGACCGTGCGCTGGGTGCACGCGGGCGAGGTGCCGAACATCGCCTCGCTGCTGAAGGGCGGCGAGCTGCTGCTGACCACCGGGTACGGCATGGGCACGCGGCCCGCCGAGCAGCGGGCGTTCGTGCGGACCCTGGCCGAGCGGGGCATCGCGGCCCTGGTGATCGAGCTGGGGCCGCGCTTCGCCCGGCTGCCCGCGACCGTGGTGGACACGGCCCGCTCGGCCGGGCTGCCGCTGGTCCAGCTGCACCGCGAGGTGCCGTTCGTCACGGTCACGGAGGAGATCCACACCGAGATCGTCAACGGCCACTACGCGCTGCTCCAGCAGGCCGAGGAGGTGCACCGGCGGTGCACGGAGGCGCTGCTGGCGGGCGGTGGGGCGCCGCAGGTGCTGGCCGTTCTGGCCGACTTCGGCGGCAACCCGGTCTTCCTGGAGACCTCGGACGGGCGGCTGCTGTACGCCGCCGGTGCCGGTCCCGAGGGCGCCGACCCGCTCCAGGTGTGGGAGGGGCTGCGCGGCCCGCACCGGGAGGCGCCGCCGCCGGCCGGGTCGGTGCTGGTGGACGTGCCGGGCGGGGCCGGTGCGGGGTCGGGCCCGGTGCGGGCGCGGCTGGTGCTGCTGCCGGTGCGGCGGCCGCTGGCGCCGGTGCACCGGATCGCCGCCGAGCGCACCGCGGGCATCCTGGCGGTGGTGCTGATGCAGGCCCGCCAGGAGGAGGAGCTGGCCGCGCGCGGACGCGGCGACTTCCTCACCGACCTGGCGGAGGGCCGGATCGCCGCGCAGGACGCCCCGGCGCAGGCACGGGTGCTGGGTTTTCGGCCGGGCGACGGCCCGCTGCTGCCGGTGGTGATGCGGCTGGGCGAGGTGCTGTCGCCCGGCGGCGGCTGGGCGGTGCTGGCGCGGGCGGTCACGGAGGAGCTGGCCGCGGTGGGCGTGCCGGCGCTGCTGGGCGTACGGCCGGTGGAGGGACGCGTTCCGCTGCTGCTGGGGCTGCGGTCGGAGTCGGAGCGCCCGGCGGTGGCCGACCGGGTGGCGGCGGCGCTGCGGGCCGGTGTGGAGCGGTCGGGGGTACGGCGGCCGGGCGCGCAGCCGCCGGTGGTGGTCGTCGGGGTGGCCGGAGGCTGGGCGGCGGCGTCGGCGGGGCTGCGGCACGCGGCGGAGACGGCGAACGCGGCCCGGGGACTGCCGGAGCAGCCGTGGTACGACGCCCGCCGCCTGGACATCGACCTGCTGCTGTGGCGGCTGCGGGACCACCCTGACCTCGCGGCGTTCGTGGACCGCGCGATCGGGCCGGTGCGCGAGCACGACCGACGCTCCCGGCCGCCGCTGCTGCCGACCCTGGAGACCTATCTCGCGCACGCCGGCCGCAAGGCGGAGACCGCGCGCGAGCTGCACCTCAACCGGCAGACCCTCTACAACCGCCTCGCCCGGATCGGCGAGTTGCTCGGCACCGACCTGGACGACCCGCAGACCGTCCTGGCGTTGAGCCTCGCACTGCGGGCGCGCAGACACGTGGAATAGCCGGGCCGGGTCGGCCCGGCGGCTCGCCGGTCGGCCGAGCCGGTCCGGCGCGCAGGCTCGTCGATGGGCCGGGCCCGGCCGGCTCGCGGGTCGACCGGTGGGTCCGGCCCGCCGAGTCGCCGTTGGCCGAGCCGGTCAGATCAGCGGCCGGGGCTGCGTCAACTCGTCGTAGACGCTGAGGACTTGGGCGACCGTCTCGTCCTCGGTCGGCCAGGTGGCCGCCTGCCGTACGCCCCTGTCCCGCAGCTCCTCCCGGCGTTCGGGGTCGCCGAGGAGGCGGACGACGGCGTCGGCGAGGGCTCGGGCGTTGCCCGGCGGGACGAGTTCGGCGGCGTCGCCGACGAGTTCGGGGATGCCGCCGACCGCGGAGGCCACCAGCGGCACCCGCGCGTGCAGGGCTTCCTGGGCGAGGACGGAACGGGACTCCCAGTGGCTCGGCAGCAGTGCGAGGTCGGCGGCCGTGAGGAGTTCGGCCACGTCGTCACGGCGGCCGATGAGCCGCACCGGCAGGTCCTCGCCCTCGATGCGGCGCTGCAACTCCGGGCGCAGCGGCCCTTCTCCGGCGATGGCGACGAGCGGGGCCGGGTCCAGCCGGCGCCAGGCGTGCGCGGCGTCCAGCAGGACGTCGTAGCCGCGCCGGCCGTCGAGGGAGCCGACGGCCATCAGCAACGGGCGGCCGGTGACGCCGAGTTCCGCACGGATCTTGGAGCGCAGCCGGTCGGGGTCGCCCTGCCGCGGCGGGGTGCGCCGTCCGGGCAGGGTGATCCCCGCGAGCCGGGCGTCGCGGGCACCGGAGCGTCGCGCCCGGTCGACCAGGCCGGAGGTGGTCCCGAGCACCACCGACGCCGTCCGCGCCACCCGCCGCTCCAGCAGGCGCAGCAGATGGGCGCGCGCGCCCTCGGCGTGGGCCCGGTCGTGCCAGGTGACGACGAGCGGGGTGTCGCGCCCGCCGAGCGCGAGGACGGCCCGGAAGGAGGCGTGCAGCCCGTGGGCGTGGACGAGGTCGGCGTCCCGGCACGCGGCCCGCAGCGCGCCGACGGACGCCGGGTCGCTGCTGCGCGGCACGGGAACGAGGTCGGCGCCGGCCCCGGTGAAGTCGTGGGTGTGATCCGCCTCCAGGGGGGCGCACACCGTGACGCGCACGCCCCTCGCGACGAGCCCCGCGGACAGCGAGCGCACGTGCGCGCTGCTGCCGGCGTTGCCGCCGCCCAGCACCTGCACGGTGCGCAGCGCCGGCTGGCCGTGCGGTGCGCGGCTGCTCACGGGGGTCACCTGGCCGGGGGCTCCTGATTCGGCGTCGGTCGGTCACGACGTTCACGACGGTCACGGAGAAACGTACAGAAGGACCGGACGGATGGGGTGTACCGCCCGGGCTCCTGCCCGTACCCGCCAAGCATGCCAGGGCGGACGGCGGTTGCGGCACCGCCGGCTCCCGCGCCCCCGCCCCGGACGGGGACCGGGGTCACTCACACGAGTGACCCCGCCGACCGGTTCCGCCGGGCCGGCGCCTCAGACGTCCACCCGGGCCGTGGCGAGCAGCTCCTCCGCGTGCGCCCGGGCCGTCTCGGAGTCCTCCTGGCCGGCCAGCATCCGCGACAGCTCACGGATCCGGTCCTCGCCCTCCAGCACCTTCACGCCGGACCGGGTCACCGACCCGTCGTTGGTCTTCTCCACCAGCAGCTGCCGGTCCGCGAAGGCGGCCACCTGCGGCAGGTGCGTCACCACGACGACCTGCGCGGTCTTCGCGAGCCGCGCCAGTCGCCGCCCGATCTCGACCGCCGCCTTGCCGCCGACGCCGGCGTCCACCTCGTCGAAGAGATACGTCGGCACCGGGTCCGTACCCGCGAAGACCACCTCCACGGCGAGCATCACACGCGACAGCTCACCGCCCGAGGCGCCCTTGGCGATGGGCCGGGGCGGCGCGCCCGGATGCGGCTGGAGCAGCAGCTCGACCTCGTCCGCGCCGCCCGGCCCGTACGCCACCGGGCGGCCGCCGACCTCGACGCCGTCCGGGTCCTCGGTCTGCCGGATCGCGAACGACACCCGCGCGTGGGGCATCGCCAGCGACGCCAGCTCGGCCGTCACCGCCGCGGCGAACTTCTCCGCCGCCGCCGTCCGCGCGTCCGTCAGCGCCTGGGCGAGGCCGCCCAGTTCGGCGCGGAGCGCGTCCCGCTCGGCGGTCAGCTCGTCGATGCGGGAGTCGTCGCCGTCCAGCTCGGTCAGCCGGGCGGCCCCCCGCTCGGCCCAGGCCAGCACGGCCGACACGTCCTCGCCGTACTTGCGGGTGAGGGCGGTGAGCGCGGCCCGCCGCTCCTCGACCGCCGCGAGCCGCAGCGGATCGGCGTCCAGGTCGTCGGCGTACCCGGCCAGCTCCCCGGCCACGTCGCCCAGCAGGATGCCGATCTCCCCGATCCGGTCGGCGAGCGCTGCCAGCGCCGGGTCGTGCGACCGTACGGCCTCCAGCGCCCGGTGCGCGCCCGCGACCAGCGTGGCGGCGTCCACGCTCTCCGGGTCCTCGGGGTTGCCCGCCAGCGCCACGTGCGCGGCCGACGCGGCGGAGGCCAGCGCCTCCGCGTGCCCGAGCCGCTCGGCCTCCTCGGCCAGCTCCGCGTCCTCGCCGGCGCGCGGCTCGACGGCCGCGATCTCGTCGAGCCCGTAGCGCAGCATGTCGGCCTCCTGGGCCCGCTCGCGCGCCCGGGTGGTGATCTCCTCCAGCTCGGCGGAGACGGCCCGCAGCCTCTTGTACGCCTCGGTGTACTCGGCCAGCGGCGCGGCGACCGCGTCCCCGGCGTACCGGTCCAGGGCCTGCCGCTGCCGGGACTGCTTGAGCAGGCCCTGCTGGTCGGTCTGCCCGTGCACGGCGACCAGTTCGTCCGCCAGCTCGGCGAGCACCCCCACGGGCACGGACCGCCCGCCCAGGTGCGCCCGCGAGCGCCCCTCGGCGGACACGGTACGGCTGATCAGCAGCGCCCCGTCGTCCAGCTCGGCGCCGGCCTCCTCGGCCCGTACGGCCGCGGAGGCGTCCGCGGGCACGGTGATCCGCCCCTCGACGACCGCGTTCCTGGCCCCGATCCGCACGAGCGCCGGGTCCGCGCGCCCGCCGAGCAGCAGGCCCAGGCTGGTGACCACCATCGTCTTGCCCGCGCCCGTCTCACCGGTGACCGCCGTGAACCCGGGCGACAGCTCGACGACCGCGTCGTCGATGACTCCGAGCGACCGTATCCGCATCTCCTCCAACACGGACACGACCATACGAGGTCGGCGCCGCGATGTGCGACCGGCCCACCCTTGTCACCCACAGGAGGGACGCTGCCGAGGGACGCGGGAAACCGCGCGGCCAGCCCCGGACAACCCGCACACGCCGACGACACCCGGCCCCGCCCCGCGGAGCGGCCAGGGGGTGTCCGACACCCCCTAGTGCGGAGCCCCCCGCCACCCGGACACCGGCAGCGCGAACTTCGCCACCAGCCGGTCGGTGAACGAGGCGTGGTGCAGCCGGGCCAGCCGCACCGGCACGGCCCCGCGCCGCACCTCCACCCGCGCCCCGGCCGGCAGCTCCACCGTCCGCCTGCCGTCGCACCACAGCACGCCCGGCGGAATGTGCGGCAGCACCTCCACGGCGAGCACCGAGTCCGGGGAGGTCACCAACGGCTTGGCGAACAGGGCGTGGGCGCTGATCGGCACCATGAGCAGCGCCTCCACCTCGGGCCACACCACCGGCCCGCCCGCGGAGAACGCGTACGCCGTGGACCCGGTCGGCGTCGACAGCACGATGCCGTCGCAGCCGAACCCGGTGACCGGCCGCCCGTCGATCTCGAGGACGACCTCCAGCAGCTTCTCGGCGCCCGCCTTCTGCACGGCCGCCTCGTTCAGCGCCCAGTCGGTGTGCACGATGTCGCCGTTGCGGTGGACGACGACGTCGACGGTCATCCGCTCCTCGACCTCGTAGGCGCGGGACACCACCCGGTCGACCACCTTGTCGAGGTCGTCGCGCTCGGCCTCGGCGAGGAAACCGACCCGCCCGAGGTTGACGCCGAGCATCGGCACCCCGGACGCCCGGGCGAACTCGGCGCCGCGCAGCAGCGTCCCGTCGCCGCCCAGCACGATCAGCAGCTCGCACCCGTCGAGGCACTGCGGGGTCGCCTCGCCGACCAGCTCCACCTCGCCCGGCAGCGGCAGATCGCGCGCCTCCGCCTCCAGGACCCGCACCCCGAGCCCGGACTGCAGCAGGCCCCGCACCACCAGTTCGGCACTGCGAATGGCCGCGGGCCGCCCGGTGTGGGCGAGCAGGAAAACAGTACGAGCTCGGTTCTGTGTCAACGCGGCCCCTCCGCCACTGCACGGTCTACGTCGGCCGGGTCCAGTCGGGGAGCCCCGGCCCGCAGCCACAGAAAGTACTCGACGTTCCCCGAGGGCCCGGGCAGCGGACTGGCGGTCACGCCCTTCACCCCGAGCCCCAGCTCCCAGGCCCGCTCGGCCACCTGGCGCACGGCCTCCGCGCGCAGCTGCGGACTGCGGACCACGCCCCCGCTGCCCAGCCGCTCCTTGCCCACCTCGAACTGCGGCTTGACCATCATCACCAGGTCGGCGTCCGGCCGCACGCACCGCACCAGCGCGGGCAGCACCAGCCCGAGCGGGATGAAGGACAGATCCCCCACGACCAGGTCCACCGGCTCGCCGTCGATCGCCTCCGGCGTCAACTCGCGTACGTTCGTACGGTCCTTGACGGTGACGCGTTCATCGCTCCGCAGCGACCAGGCCAGCTGCCCGTACCCGACGTCCACGGCGACGACGTGCGCGGCGCCCGCGCGCAGCAGCACATCGGTGAAACCGCCGGTGGACGCGCCGGCGTCCAGCGCCCGCCGCCCCTCGACCGTGAGCCCCTGCGGGACGAACGCCGCGAGCGCGCCGGCGAGCTTGTGGCCGCCGCGGGAGACGTACTCGGGGTCGCCGTCGTCGGCGGCGACGACGATGGCCGCCGCGGTCTCCACCTGCGTGGCCGGCTTGGTCGCGACGGTCTTGCCGACGCTGACCCGGCCGGCGGCGATCAGCTGGCTCGCGTGCTCGCGCGAGCGCGCCAGCTTGCGGCGGACCAGCTCCGCGTCGAGACGGCGGCGTGCGACTCCTGCCACGTTCGGTTCAGCTCCTGTTCGCGTACGGCGTGCCGGGCTCGCGGCCCGAAGGGTCTGGTCGGGGGGTGGTGGTCGGGTGACGGACGGAAGGGGGCGCCGGAGGTCCCGGGCGGGCGTCGAGCGCGGTGAGCGCGTCGCGCAGCCCCCGGTGCACATCCTCGTACACCTCGACGTGTCCGTCCGTGGCGAGGTGGTCGGCGTCCGCGAGCCGCTCCAGGCAGGCGTCGATCCCGGCGTCGCCGGTGGGGGTGCGGGGCACGTGCAGCGGGGCCGGGGCGGCGGGGCCGGGCTCGGGCCCCTGCTCGCGCTCCTCGGGCGCCCCTGCGTCGGGAACGGTGTCGCTCATGCCCCGACGCTACCGCGATCCGCTGCGGTACCGTCGGTGGCGATGGCCACGATCGAGGAGTGCCGTACCGCACTCGAGAAGTTCTCGGAGAACCTGCGGGGCGCCGAGGGCGACGCGCGCGACGCCGCCGCCATGGACCGCTCGGTGAGCTGCCATGTCACGGACCTGGACGTCACCTTCGCCGGCCGCCTCATGGACGGCCGGATCGAGGTGCACGACACGTTCCCGGGCCCGCCGCGCGAGAAGGCCCAGATCAGGCTGGCGCTGGCCGGCGGCGACCTGGTGGCCCTGGTCGACGGCGACCTGGACTTCGCCCGGGCCTGGGGCTCGGGCCGGGTGAAGCTGGAGGCGGGGCTGCGGGACCTGTTCCGGCTCAGGAAGCTGCTGTAGCCCCGCGGCTCACGACGCCTCCGCAGCTCTCCGGCCAGGAAGCCCGCGCAGTCCCCGGCTCAGGAAGCCCTGTGGCCTCCCGGCCATGAAGCCTGCGCAGTCCTCCCGCTCAGGAAGCCTCCGCGGCGGACGCCGTCACCCGCTCCCGCGCCTTGCGGGCGGCCGGCACGATCAGCGGGGTGCCCGTCTCCGGGTCCTCGATGACCTGGCAGCGCAGGCCGAAGACCTCCTCCACCAGCTCGGCGGTAACGATGTCGTTGGGCGCGCCCTCGGCGACCACCGTGCCGCCGCGCAGGGCGATGAGGTGGGTGGCGTAGCGGGCGGCGTGGTTGAGGTCGTGCAGCACGGCCACCAGCGTGCGGCCCTGCTCCTCGTGCAGCTCGGCGCACAGGTCGAGCACGTCGATCTGGTGCTGGATGTCCAGGTACGTCGTCGGCTCGTCCAGCAGCAGCAGCGGCGTCTGCTGGGCGAGGGCCATCGCGATCCACACCCGCTGGCGCTGGCCGCCGGACAGCTCGTCCACGTACCGGTCGGCGAGTTCGGCGACCCCGGTCTGCGCCATGGACTCCTGGACGACCCGCTCGTCCTCGGTCGACCACTGGCGCAGGATGCCCTGGTGCGGGTACCGGCCGCGGCCGACCAGGTCGGCGACCGTGATGCCGTCGGGCGCGATGGACGACTGGGGCAGCAGCCCGAGGGTGCGGGCGACCTTCTTGGCGGGCATCGACTGGATGACCTGCCCGTCCAGCAGCACCCGGCCCTCGCTGGGCCTGAGCATCCGCGACAGGGCGCGCAGCAGCGTGGACTTGCCGCAGGCGTTGGGGCCGACGATGACTGTGAAGGAGTTGTCGGGGATGGACACCGACAGCTGTTCGGCGATGACGCGCTGGTCGTACGCGAGGGTGACGTTCTCGGCGGACAGACGGTTCACGGTGCTCCTTCGGTCGGTCAGCCCGCTGCTGACGTGGTGGTTCGGCCCCCGGTCGGCCGGGGGCGCCGTCGCGCTGCCGGCGCTCATACCCGGCCCGCCCTGCGCTCGGTGACCAGCAGCCACAGCAGGTAGACGCCGCCGAGCACGCCGGTGACGACGCCCACGGGCAGCTGGTCGGCGCCGAAGACGCGCTGCGAGGTCCAGTCGGCGACGAGGAGGAGGGCGGCGCCCATGCACATCGACGGGACCAGGTTGGGGCCCGGCGAGCGGGTCAGCCGGCGGGCGAGCTGGGGGGCGGTGAGCGCCACGAAGCTGACCGGGCCGGCGGCGGCGGTGGCGGCGGCGGTCAGCAGCACGGCGGCCACCAGCAGCACCGCCCGCACCCGCTCGACGCGCACGCCGAGGGCGTGGGAGACGTCGTCGCCCATCTCCAGCATCCGCAGCCCGCGCGCGTTGGCGAGGACCAGCGGCACGAGGACTGCGCACAGCCACAGCAGCGGCCAGACCTGCTCCCAGTCGCGGCCGCTGAGCGACCCGGTCATCCACACCACCGCGCGGGCGGCGTCGACCATGTCGGCCTTGGTCAGCAGATAGCCGTTGACGGCCGTGACGATGGCGGACATGCCGATGCCGACCAGCACCAGCCGGTAGCCGTGCACGCCCTGCTTCCACGCCAGCAGATAGATGGCGAGGCCGGTGGCCAGACCACCGATCAGCGCCCCGATGGTGACGTCACGGGCGTCGCCGGAGACCAGCACGATCACCACGAGCGCGCCCGCCGTCGCCCCCTGCCCGAGGCCGAGGACGTCCGGACTGCCCAGCGGATTGCGGGAGATGGACTGGAACAGCGCACCGCCGAGGCCGAGCGAGGCGCCCACCAGCAGCCCGACGAGGACCCGGGGCAGGCGCAGGTCGTTGACGATGAACTCCTGCCCGGGGTCGCCCTGCCCGAACAGCGTCCTGAGCACGTCGCCGGCGGCGATGGGGAAGTCTCCGGTCCCGATGAGCAGCACGCCGGCGGCGAGGACGAGCACCAGCAGCAGCACGACGACGACGAGGGCCCGCAGGTCCAGGCGGAGCGACAGCCCGCCCGGCGACCGCACGGCACGGGGAGCGTCGGACTTCACAGCAAGGGCGTTCTTCACAGCTGGGCCGTCCTCCGCCGTCGTACGAGAAAGATGAAGACCGGGCCGCCGAGGAGCGCGGTGACGATGCCGACCTGGAGTTCGGCGGGCCGGGCGACGATCCGGCCGAGGACGTCGGCGCCGAGCAGCAGCACCGGCGACAGGACGGCCGCGTACGGCAGGATCCAGCGCATGTCGGGCCCGGTGAAGGACCGTACGACGTGCGGCACCATCAGGCCGACGAACATGATCGGCCCGCACGCGGCGGTCGCCGCCCCGCACAGCACGGTGGCGGCGAGCATGGACAGCGCGCGGTTGCGGTTCAGATGGGCGCCGAGCGCCTTGGCGGTGTCGTCGCCCATGGCCATGGCGTTCAGCGGCCGGGCCAGGGCGAGGGCGAGGAGCGAGCCGACGACGAGGAACGGCAGCACCTGGACGATGGTCCGGTCGGTCGCGGAGCCCAGCGAGCCGACGGTCCAGAAGCGCATCCGGTCCAGCGCCGCCTCGTCCATGATCATCAGCGCTTGGAGGTAGCCGTACAGGGCCGCGCTGATCGCGGTGCCCGCGAGGGCGAGCCGCACCGGCGTGGCGCCCCGGCTGCCGCCGAGGAACCAGACCAGCGCGCCGACCGAGGCGGCGCCGAGGAAGGCGAACCACACATAGCCGTTGACGCTGGTGACGCCGAAGAAGGTGATGGCCGTGACGACCGCGGCGGACGCGCCGGCGTTGATGCCCAGCAGGCCGGGGTCGGCCAGCGGATTGCGCGTCAGGGCCTGGAGGACCGCCCCGGACAGGCCGAGCGCGGCGCCCGCGAGCAGCCCGAGGAGCGTCCGGGACAGCCGCTCGCCGACGACGACGTCGGCGTACGTCCCGGTGTCCTGGAACAGGCCGTGCCAGACCTCGTCCAGGGACAGCTCCTTCGCGCCGATCGCGATGCTCGCCAGCGCGACGAGCACCAGGATCGCCACGGAGACGAGCAGCCCGAAGGCACGTATCGCCCGGCGGTTCGAGGGCGCAGGGGCGATGTCCGCGCGCTGTTCGGGAGGACTTTCAACCAACACGAGGTTAGGTTAGCCTACCCTCCTATTGGATCAAGATCCTGAGCACGGTCGAAAGGTGACGATCACATCACCTCACGACCGTCGCGCCCGTCAGTCCCGACAGGGCCTCAGATGCCCAGCCTCGCCAGCGCCTTGCTGCCGTCGAGCGCGCACGAGCCCTCGCCGGCCCGCGTCCAGGCGGCCGCGCACAGCGCCCGCAGCCCGTCCAGCGCCTCGCCGTCCCCCTCCAGTTCCAGCTCCTCCGCACCGGCGGTGGCCGTCCAGCCCCCGCAGCGGAAACCGCCGGCGGCCTCCGTCACGTCCGGCTGCCCGGTGAGCAGCCCGCGCAGATCGGCGTCGACGTAGGTCGGCCGGTGCTGCGGCGGCGCGGCGAGCAGCCGGCGGCCGTCGGTCACGCCGGTGAGCACGAGCAGGGAGTCGACGTCGCCGTTGAACGCGCCCTCGATGTCGGTGTCCAGCCGGTCCCCGACCACCAGCGGGCGCCGCGCGCCCGTCCGCAGGATCGTCTCCCGGTGCATCGGCGGCAGCGGCTTGCCCGCCACCTGCGGCTCGGCGCCCGTCGCGATCCGCACGACCTGCACCGCCGCCCCGTTGCCCGGCGCGATACCCCGCGCGCTCGGAATCGTCAGGTCGGTGTTGGACGCGAACCACGGCACCCCGCGCGCGATGGCATAGCACGCCTCCGCGAACCGCCCCCAGGGCAGCTCCGGTCCGCCGTACCCCTGCACCACCGCCGCCGGATCGTCGTCCGCCGACTCCACGGGCTCCAGACCCCGCTCGCGCAGCGCCACCCGCAGCCCTTCACCGCCGACCACCAGCACTCGCGCCCCCGCCGGGACCTGCTCGGCGATCAGCCGGGCCACCGCCTGCGCCGAGGTGATCACCTCCGACGCCTCCGCCGGTATCCCCAGCTCGGTCAGATGTCCGGCCACCGCCTCCGGCGTGCGCAGCGCGTTGTTGGTGACGTACGCCAGCCGCATCCCGCCCGCGCTCGCCGCGCCCAGCGACTCCACCGCGTGGGCGATGGCGTCACCGCCCGCGTACACCACCCCGTCCAAATCGAGCAGCGCCGTGTCGTACGCCTCGCTCAGCGCCCGCCCACTGCCCTCGGGCCTGCTCCTGACGCCCCGGCTCATTCCACATCGCTCCTCGCTCGGACGGCTTTCCCCCGATCATCCCCCATGCCACCGACAGCCGTACGCCCCGTACGATGCCGTGATGAACACAGCAGGTCACCCGGAAGCAACGACGCGCCGAGGCCTGGAACTCACCCCGTTCCGAGGCCTTCGCTACGACCCCGACCGGGTCGGCAGTCTGGCCGCCGTGACGTCCCCTCCGTACGACGTGGTGGTCCGCCCGGACGGCGTCCACGCACTCCAGTCCGCGGACCCGCACAACATCGTCCGGCTGATCCTGCCCGAGGCCGCCACCCCGGACGCCCGCAACGAACAGGCCGCCCGCACCCTGCGCCGCTGGCTGTCGGAGGGCGTCCTCGCCGCCGACCCGGAGCCCGCCCTCTACGTCTACGAGCAGCGGGACGTCGACGGCTCGCTCCAGCGCGGCATCATCGGGGCCCTGCGGGTGTCCGACCCCGAGGAGGGCGTCGTGCTGCCGCACGAGGACGTCATGCCGCACATCGTCGCCGACCGCGCGGCCCTGATGCGCGCTACGAGCGCCAACCTCGAACCGCTGCTCCTCACCTACCGCGGCGACGGCCCGGCCGACCCCGCCGCCGAGGTCGTCGAACGCACCGCAGAACGGGCCCCGCTGCTCGCCACCACCACGGAGGACGGCGTGCGCCACCGCCTGTGGTCCGTGACCGACCCCGGCGACCTGGACCGCGTCCGCTCCGGCCTGGCCGGCCGCCAGGCCCTGATCGCCGACGGCCACCACCGCTGGGCCACCTACCGCAGGCTCCGCGCCGAGCACCCCTCCCCCAGCCCCTGGGACCACGGCCTGGTCCTCCTGGTCGACACCGCCCGCCACCCGCTGCGGGTCCGCGCCATCCACCGCCTGCTGCACGGCCTCCCGGTCTCCGACGCCGTCGCGGCCCTGCACGGGTTGTTCCGCGTCCGCCGCGTCCAGGCCCCGCTCCCGCAGGCCCTCGCACTCCTCGGCGAAGCGGCGGCGGACGGCAACGCCTTCCTCCTCGCGGGCGACGGCGCCTTCCATCTGGTCGACCGCCCCGACCCGGACCTGCTGGCCCGCACGGTCCCCGCCGACCGTCCTCCGGCCTGGCGCGCCCTGGACGCGACGGTCCTGCACGCCGCGCTCCTCGGCCACGTCTGGGGCATTCCCGAGGACTCCCCGGCCCACATCGCCTACATCCACGACGCCGCCGCCACCGTCGGCAAGGCCGAACGCGACGGCGGTACGGCCGTCCTGCTCCACCCGGTCCATGAGGACGTGGTCCGCGACCTGGCCCGCCAGGGCGTGACGATGCCCCGCAAGTCCACGTCCTTCGGTCCGAAGCCGGCGTCGGGCCTGGTGCTGCGCGCGCTGGATCTCTGACGCGCCCCGGACATGCGAGTGGGGGCGGGATCCGTTTCGGATCCCGCCCCCACTCGTCGCGTGCGCAGGTGCGCCGGAGGTCAGTCCTCGTCGCCGTCCTTGCCGGGCGCTGTGTCCACGTCCTCGTCGAGGTCGTCCTCGTCGAGCGCGTCCACGAACTCGACGCCGTCCAGCTCGGCCAGCCGGTCCGACGCGTCCGTGCTGCCGTCGCGGTCGGCCTCGACGGCCTTGGCGAACCACTCCCGCGCCTCCCGCTCGCGCCCGGCCTCGAGGAGCGCGTCGGCGTAGGCGTACCGCAGCCGCGCGGTCCACGGCTGTACGGAGTGGGAGGCCAACTCGGGGCTCTGCAGGGTGACGATGGCCGCGTCGAGCTGTCCCATGTCCCGGCGGGCGCCGGCGGCCACGAGCCGCATCTCCACCTGACCGGCCTTGTCGAGCTTGTGCACTTCGGGGGCCCCGGCCATGTCCAGCGCCTTCTCCGGCCGCCCGAGCCCGCGCTCGCAGTCGGCCATGACGGGCCACAGGTCGACGCCGCCGGTCATCCGCCGCGCCGCCCGGAACTCGGCGAGCGCCTCTGCGTACTTCTGGTTGGCGTACGCCGCGAACCCGGCGGCCTCCCGTACGGCGGCCACGCGCGAGGCGAGCCGGAGGGCGACCTTGGAGTAGGCGTAGGCCTGCTCGGGCTCCTCGTCGATGAGCCGGGCGACCATCACCAGGTTCCTGGCGACGTCCTCCGCGAGCCCTTTCGGCAGACTCTGGAGCTCCTGCCGCACATCCTTGTCGATCTCGTCGCCGGTGACGTCGTCGGGAATCGGCAGCCGCTTGATCGGCTCCCGGTCCCGCTCCCGCTCCTCACGGAAACGCCCGCCACCAGGACCGCCACGACGGTCGTCCCGCCCTCGGAACCCACCACCGGGACGCCCGCCCCGGTCGTCCCGCCCCCGGAACCCACCACCGGGACGGCCACCGCGGTCGTCGCGACGGTCGTCACGCCGGTCGTCACGGCGGTCGTCGCGGCGGAATCCGCCACGGTTGTCGTCACGGCGGTCATCGCGCCGATCATCCCGACGGTCGTCCCGACGGAAGGGGGGACGCTCACCACGGTCGTCGCGGCGGAAGCCACCACGGTTGTCGTCACGGCGGTCATCGCGCCGATCATCCCGACGGTCGTCCCGACGGAAGGGGGGACGCTCACCACGGTCGTCGCGGCGGAAGCCACCACGGTTGTCGTCACGGCGGTCATCGCGCCGATCATCCCGACGGTCGTCCCGACGGAAGGGGGGACGCTCACCACGGTCGTCGCGGCGGAAGCCGCCACGGTTGTCGTCACGCCGGTCGTCCCGACGGAAACCGCCGCGGCTGTCGTCACGCCGCGGCCCACGGTCGCGGTCGTCGCGGCGGAAACCGCCCCGGTCTCCGTCGCGCCGGTCATCGCGCCGGTCGTCGCGCCGGTCGTCGCGACGGAAGGCCGGACGGTCGTCACGCCGGTCATCACGGCGATCGTCGCGACGGAAGGCCGGACGGTCACCACGGTCGTCGCGACGGGGGAAGCCACCGGGACGGCCACCCCGATCGTCCCGGCGCGGTCCACGATCGCGGTCGTCACGCTGGAAGGGCGGGCGCGAACCCCGGTCGTCACCACGGCGCTCGTCACTGCGCCGGTCGTCACGGCGGTCGTCGCGCCGGGCGCCACCGTAACCGCCGCCGCCCCGGTTGTCGTCGCGCCGGCCGCCGCCATAGCCACCGCGGTCGTTGTCCCGGCGGAACCCACCACGGTCCCCGCGGTAGCCGCCGCCCTGACTGCTCTGGCCGCTCCGGCTACCGCGGTCCCCACTGTCCCGTCGCCGCTGGTCGCGCTCCGGTCGGTCGTCGGGAGAGTTGGTGGACATGGGTGACTCCTGTCTTCGGTACCTCAAGCATAAAGAAAAAGGACCCCTGGTCCCAGCTGAACGCTGGTGACCAGGGGTCCTTCCAAAAATTGTTCGGCGGCGTCCTACTCTCCCACAGGGTCCCCCCTGCAGTACCATCGGCGCTGTAAGGCTTAGCTTCCGGGTTCGGAATGTAACCGGGCGTTTCCCTCACGCTATAACCACCGAAACCCTATTGGTTTCGAGCGAACAAGCACACTCTTCATTTGTCTGTTCTGCTCTAAGCCGACAACTGTTCGTTGTCTCAGAACTAACACAGTGGACGCGAGCAACTGAGGACAAGCCCTCGGCCTATTAGTACCGGTCAACTCCACCAGTTACCTGGCTTCCATATCCGGCCTATCAAC